>NZ_JBYSYV010000010.1:0-215274 GCF_058783805.1 Peribacillus sp. FW305-BF15
AGGAAAAAATTCAAAGGGAATCTCAAAAAGGGGTTCGGAATTTTTTAATTCCGAACCCCTTTTGTCTACAAACTGAAGCCCGCACAAGAGTGCGGGCTTTTCTCACGATTATACCAACTCTGATTGGATATAATGCAAAATCAGATTGGCTGTATGCTTTAATGAAGAGACATGTGTCCGCTCGAAGGCATGTGATGCATCGATTCCCGGTCCGATCAGGCCATGGACGACATCATATCCTGCCCGGATGGCAGCGGAAGCGTCCGATCCGTAAAATGGATAAATATCGACACGGTAGTCGACGGCATTTGCTTGGGCAAGTGAGACCAGATGCTGACGCAGTTTATAATGATAAGGACCCGAGGAGTCTTTTGCGCAAATGGAAACGCTGAATTCATCCGTCGTTTGTCCATCACCGATCGCTCCCATATCGACAGCAAGATATTCGACTGTTTTCTCAGGGATATTGGAATTTCCGCCATAGCCGATTTCTTCATTGTTGGAGATCAGGAAATGGGTCGTATATGCCAATTTTATCTTTCCTGTGGAAATGAGGTCAATGATATGAAGGAGGATGCCCACGCTAGCTTTATCATCCAAATGCCTTGATTTCAAAAAGCCTGTATCCGTCACTTCCACTCTCGGTTCAAAGGAGACAAAATCTCCAACAGAAATGCCAATGGCCTCGGTTTCCGCTTTGGTTTTCACGACAGCATCTATCCGGACCTCTATTGTCTCATCATCACGCTTCGCATCGCCGGCATTTTTATATACGTGGACAGAGGTCTGGTTGATTAAAATGGTCCCGGTGATAATGGCTCCGTCAGCTGTATGGATTTTACAATATTCCCCTTCCACCGAGTTCCAGCGGAATCCGCCGATCATCGTCAATTTAAGGCGGCCATTCGCTTTGATTTCCTTTACCATGGCCCCCAATGTATCGACATGGGCAGTCAGCAAGCGATGTTTGTTATCATCTTCGCCTTTTAATGTAGCAAGCAGTGCCCCTTTATTCGTGATGTTATATGAAACCTTCCTCTGCTCCATGAAATCGGCCGCGTATTTAATGGCTTGCTCCGTATAGCCGGAGGGGCTGGGTATGGACACCAATTCTTTTATGTAAGATACGATTTCTTTTTCTTCGATCACGCTCATGCATATCTCTCCTTTCCTCTTTGTTCATTATATCTTTTCATGGCAAATTTTAACATATTAAAAGACCGCCAAAAGGCGGCCCTTTAATAGATTTAACTCATGAAAGCCATGACAGGCAAGATGGCCATAGCTAATGTCGCAATTCCATATAACGCTAAATTCTCCATATTCACTCTTCTTTTCCACTTATCGCGCCATACCTTGTATCTGTCCATATCTTCGTTTCTCATAAAAAAACCTCCTTAGTGATGAAAGTTCAACTTCACTTCAATTGTCTTTGTTTGTTGGACATTTCCTTCATATATTCCAAGAAGGCAATTCTCTTTTCGTCTGGATAGGCTACAATGTCTGCAATGATTTCCTCTTCGAGAGGTTTCAGTAAACGGCCAACCGATTCAGTAAACAATATTTCTAACTCTCTCTTTGTTTCATTAGGATTTCTCACTTCCATCAATATCACCCTTCCAATTACTTACTATTATCTATATAACCTTTATCCACTCCATTGAAACGCAAAAAATCGACCGCCATAAAGGCAGCCGATAGTCAGCTTAAATTATTTCGTTACCCCAACATTATGCCATTGATATTGACGGCCTGCGAGATAATCGTAACCTGTAACGCGTTCATTCACTCCAGCCAATTGATAACGGAATAATGTCGGAATGACCGGAACCTCTTCATGAATCAATTCCTGCCACTCATTATACGTATCGATTCGATATTGATCATCGAAGGCTTCCTCTGAAATCCCTTTAGCAAGAAGCTCATCATTTTTTTCACTCACCCAGCGGGTATAGTTAAATTCTGCAGACCTGGACCATATTCCTGATGGATCCGGATCTGAAGCGACGCCCCATGCTGCTGAATAAACATCAACTTCGTCATTATCCTTTTTCAGCAGGTCGTAGAATGAATTGAACTCATGCAGCCTTCCGTCCTGCAATTCGACGTCCAACCCTACTTGTTCCCATTGCTGGATATAATATCTTGCCAGTGGCTCGGAAACATCGGAACCGCTCATGGAAGCAAAGTTGATTTTGAACTCTTTTCCATCAGCATCTTCACGAATGCCATCATTATTCGTATCTACAAATCCTGCTTCATCCAAAAGTTTTTTTGCTTTTTCAGGATTATATTCATATGCTTTTAAATCTTTATTGTTATATTTAAAGTTCGGGGTAATGACAGAGTTGGCAGGGAAGCGCAGACCCTTGTACATCTTTTCGCCAACTTCTTCATTATTGATGGCATATGCCATCGCCTGACGAAGGCGTTTGTCTCCGAATTTCGGATTCTCATCCATAATATTTTCTTCTTTTTCTTTATCATAGTAGCCGAAATTGAAACCAATATAGGAATAAGCCAATTCAACTTTCCCCAATAACTCGACATTATCCAATTCCTTGGCTTGCTCATATTGCTCAGCCAAGACCTCAGCTACATCGAGGTCACCATTTTCAAGTGATTTGACGACAATAGACGGATTCACGACTTTCAATGTGATACTGTCCAATTTAGGTTCACCGCGGTAATAATCTTTATTTGCTTCGAATTCGACTGCTTCCCCTTGAACGATTTTCTTCACTTTGAATGGTCCAAAACCAATCGGATTTTTACGAATTTTATCAGAAGATTCCAGCTTTGCAATCGGAACATCTTTTAAGTATTCTTTATGAAGCGGGTATGTCCATAATCCAGTCGTGACGGAAGGATTCGCCTTTTTGAATGTGAAAATGATTTTTTTGCCGTCGACTTTAATGCCTGAAATCTTATCGGCTTTCCCTTCATGATACTCTTCCATACCCTCGATCAAAGCCATTTGTTCATCATAGCGGACACCTTTGTAATCTTTGCTTCCCATGACAAGGTACGCATATTCCAAATCGGCACCTGTCACAGGCTTTCCATCTTGCCAATTTACATTATCCTTAATCGTCAGCGTGACCGTTTTATGATCGTCCGATATCTCATAGGAAGCGGCACCTTCATTCGTATATACATAGTTTTCGTCTGTATCCAATAAATCCTCATCAAAGAATGTGATAACTTGGTTATCGGGTTCACCTTGATAGAAAACCTTGTTTAATATCCCTTCAAACGGGGTATCTGATACCAAACCATATGTCAAATGGCCGCCTTTAATCGGCTCTCCTTGATTTGTCGTCTTTGTCGGGAATTTAGAGGTATCGACCTGTTCGACATCTTTCCCTTTTTTCTCTTTCGTTGACGATTTCTCCGTATCATTCGAACATGCAGCAAGCAGTAGAGACGAAATGGCCAATGCACTTAATACCTTACTGTAGCTTTTGATTTTCATATCATACACTCCCCTTTTTTTATCCTCTTCTTTGTCTTGCATCGGCTGCGCGTTTTAACGCCTGACCAACGAAATTTATACTCAGCATCAACACTAAAATCATGAGTGATGCGGGTACCCATATCCACCACTTGTTTTCCAGAACATCTGGATTTCGAGCATAACTGATGAGCGTCCCTAAACTCGGGGTGCTCTCCGGAAGGCCGAACCCTAAGAAAGTCAAACTGGATTCTAAGCCAATATTGCCTGCAAGGTTCAAAATGAAGTTGACGATGATCAGTGAACTGACATTGGGCAGCAGTTGAAACAGGATGATTTTCCAATGTGGCGTCCCGAGTGTCTGTGAGGCATGGATATAATCCAGCTCACGCTCTGACAAAGCCTTTGAACGAATCAGCCGGGCCTTTCCTGTCCATAAAAACATCGTCATGATTAAAATGAAAACATATACATTGAAGATCGGTACTATCACAACTACAACGATGATGAACATCATTTGCGGCAGGGCAATCACGAAATCAATAATACGCATGATCACATTATCGGTTGCCCCGCCAAAATAACCGGCAAGAAGCCCTAATGATAAACCAATGATTGCCGTGAATAATGTAATCAATAAACTGATCGTGAATGAATTTCTGGTACCGATTATCAGTTGTCCGAATACATCCCGGCCGCCATAATCGGTTCCAAGCCAATAGTCTGAGGATGGTTCCAAATAAATGGAGAGAAAATCGACCTTGGCTATTTCCTTGGCGTCCATGAAAAACGACGCACCGTAAACAAAAAGCAATATGGCTGCTAATATAATCAATGAGCCCATGGCAAGCTTGTCTTTCTTGATTTCCTGCCAGATGATCTTGATACCTGAAGGGCTCACATCATTAACTTGTATGTTCTTACCGGTTTCCACTTTCATTTCCATACGACTCACCCCGCTCCTATTCTATCCGTATACGCGGATCGACCGCACTAAGTATGATGTCCGAAAGAAGGGTGCCAAGCAGAGTGGCAAATCCCGTCATCATGACGATGGCCGTGACAACGCTGAAGTCCCGCAGACTGACTGAACTAAGGAAAAGCTGCCCAAGCCCCGGATAACTGAAAATGGTCTCGATTATGACCGCGCCGCCGACCAATCCAGTAATTTCATAACCTAAGAATGCCGCTATCGGTAAAAAGGAATTTCTCAGGATATGCCGTGAATACACTTTTGATTCGGGCACTCCCTTCGAACGCGCTGTCCTTACGAAATCCTTGATTTTATTATCGATGATTTCATTTCGCAAATATTGGATCGTACTTGTTGTTGCAATTAAAGCTGTACTTAACGCTGGTAAAATTAAATGATTGATCTTGCTTAAAACATAGGCGAATGTTCCTTCATCCACTTTTGAATCGACACTGCCTCCAGACGGGAACCAATCAAGGGCAAATCCGAAAACGAATAACATGATTAAAGCAAAGATGAAAATTGGCGTGCCAAACCCTAAATAGCTATAACCCGTAACGGTTTTATCCACCCAGGTATCGTTATACCTTCCGCTAAGTATGCCTAATGGTATCGCAAGCATATATGTAAAGATCAGCGTGACCAACGCGAGGAACACCGTATTCCAAAGCCTGTCTTCGATCACATCCATAACGGGCGTCTTATGTGTATAGGAAACACCGAAATCCCCCTGTACTGCATTGGATGCCCACCTTAGATATTGTTGGTACCAAGGATCATTCAAACCCAGCTCTTCCCTGATCCTATCAAGCTCGGCTGGATTGGCCCTAGGGTTGATTTCCTGGCCGGACAGTGCATCTCCCGGCATTGCTTTTGCCATCATGAAAACGATGATGCTCAATAAAAAGAGCTGCGGGATCATTACTAATAATCGTCTTAGGATAAATTTCCACATATACCTTCCACCTCCTTATTGTAATGCGACTCTATGTGTCGATGAGATTGGCTTCAAATCGTAAGCACGTCCGTTCTCATCGAAATATTTTGAATAAGTAGACTCATATTCCGAGGTGAGTTTTTTTCTAAGCTGCACTTTATCTTCGCGGACTTCCGGCTCTAAATCAGGAATGGCGGCAATCAGGCGCTTCGTGTATATATGTTGGGGATTTTCATAGATTTCCTCGCTTTTGCCTTCCTCTACCAATCTACCTCGATACATAACACCCATCCGGTCACACATATGCCGGATTACACCTAAATCATGCCCGACAAATAAATAAGTCAAATTGAACTCCTGTTGGAGATCCTGAAGAAAATTCAATACTTGTGCCTGAACGGAAACATCCAGTGCTGACACCGGTTCATCCGCAATGATCAGTTTAGGTTTCAATGTCAAAGATCGGGCAATCCCGATTCGCTGGCGCTGCCCCCCAGAAAATTCATGAGGATACTTGTGAATCGATTCCGGACTCAGTCCGACTTTGTCCAAGAAGTCCTGTACGATTTTCTTTTCCTCTGAAGGGGATAACCGTTCGAAGTTCCTCAGCGGTTCGGCTATTATGTCAAGTACCCTCTTCTTGGGATTCAATGATGAATACGGGTCCTGGAAAATCATTTGGATATCTTTTCTGAACGGTTTAATTTCTCTTCTACTTAAAGATGCTAAATCCCTGCCTTCAAACAGGATTTGTCCGGATGTCACCTCATTCAGTTTGACCACTGCCTTGCCTGTCGTGGACTTGCCGCTTCCGGATTCCCCGACCAAACCATATGTTTCCCCTTGCTGCAACTCAAAGGAGACACCGTCAACCGCCTTTACGTGATCGACCACCCTTCGAAAAAAACCGCCCCTTATTGGAAAATGCACTTTTAGATTATCTAATTTTAGTAATGTCATGAGCCGATGCATCTCCTTCAGCTTGAAAATAGAATGCTTTATAGCAGGTACAGCGGACAAAATGACCGTTGCCCACTTCGTGAAGCCGGGGTGTCTCTTCATGCGCATGTTTTGGTATCCATGGAATCCTATCTTGGAAGCGGCATCCGATCCGATCCATTTTGGCTATCGATGGAACGATTCCCTCGATAACATGCAAACGGTTTTTCTCGTTTGCGGCCGAAGGAATCGAATTCAATAATGACCTTGTATATGGATGCAGCGGATTGCTGAATATCTCTTTAACACTTCCCGTTTCCACTACCTGACCTGCATACATGACAACAATCCTGTCAGCGACCTCTGCTACAACGCTCAGATCATGTGTAATTAAGATGATCCCCATTTTTGTCCTGCTTTGGATATCCTTCAGCAGATCAAGTATTTGCGCTTGGATCGTAACATCCAATGCCGTCGTGGGTTCATCGGCGATGACCAGTGCAGGGTTGCAAGCAATGGCAATCGAGATCATTGCCCTTTGCCGCATTCCGCCCGAGAGCTCATGCGGATATTGCTTGTACGTCCGTTCAGGGTATGGAATTCCCACTTGTGTCAAAAGTTCGATCGTCCTTTTCTTTTTTTCAGCACTGGAGAGTTCAGTATGGTAATCAAGATTCTCCTCGATCTGTTTTCCGATGGTCATGAGAGGGTTCAAAGCCGTTAAAGGTTCCTGGAATATCATACCCAATTCCTTACCACGGACTTTATTCATTTGTACATCATTCAACTTAAGGAGATTTTGGCCTTTATAATGGATGTTTCCTTCGGATTTCGTTCTCTGCTTATTATGTAATTGCATGATGGATAAGGCCAATGCACTCTTTCCACACCCTGATTCTCCAACAACTGCTACAATTTCATTTTCATTCACCGTAAACGAAACATCATCCACCGCTGCATGATATTTGTTACCGATTCGGAATGAGGTAGTTAGGTTTTCTATTTGTAAAATAGCTTTCTTCATCCTTGCTCCCCCTAAACTATTTTATCGGGAAAATAATTAATCTTCTGATAATTATTTAAAATTTTAATCATTTTTTTACAATTATACAATAGTTTTTATAGAAAATAATCACATTTTTTTTCATAATTTATAACTTTAGGAATAATTTTCTGCAACATAAAAACGTTTCCTTTATAACTGTTATACAGTAAAGTTTTGAAGTCCTATTAAATATATAGAATCAATAATTTCGGATTTATTATTTCGAGATAGCTTTTTTTGAAGTTTATGTCTATTTATTGACCTTAGCGCTTTACTTACCGCGGAAAGGTTTCGTTTAAAGTATTTTAATATTTCAGAAAAATTAGTATATTTGTAAGAATATCATAGAAAAGGTAATTACTTCATATATATTTCAATACTTTTAAAAAAACACCAAATTTTCATTGTATGCAATGAAACCTTTTTAAAACAGATTCGTAGAAAACGGTAGAAAATAAATGATGGGGTGATTGAATGTATTCACAAACTGTACAAACATATATGCCGTCCGTCATGCGGACGTTCGCTTTATCTCTTGCCGTTTCCGTTTTAGGTATGGCTCTCGGCACTCTTGTTCCGCCATCCTTGTTTCTTCCCTTGGCGATACTTGAGATTGCCATGTTGATTGGAGCATTCATATTGCGAAGGAAAAAAGCCATCGGTTACACATTTTTGTATATTTTCACGTTGATTTCCGGAATTACGACCTATCCGATCATTGCCCACTACCTAGCCGCAGCAGGGGCAAATGTGGTGATCCTGGCAGGTGTTACGACGACAGTCGTATTTGGAGGACTGGCGGTTTATGCCACAACCACCAAAAGGGACCTTTCATTCTTGGGGGGAATGTTATTTGCGGCCTTGCTAGCTTTAGTCGTTATTAGCATTTTCAACATTTTCTTTCCATTAAGTTCTACAGCCATGCTGGTCTTTTCATTTATAGGGATTTTAGTTTTCAGCGGTTATATTTTATATGATTTCAATCGAATGAAGCATTACGGGGTAACAGCCGAAGAAGTACCGCTCATGGCGTTGAATCTATATCTTGATTTCATTAACCTATTCATTAACATCTTGCGCTTCTTTGGTATTTTAGCTAGCGATGACTAAAAGACCTAACAAGGGAACATAAACAAGACGCTTGGAATTATCCAAGCGTCTTTTTACTTAATGTCTCGATCATCAATAAGAACAGCTGAAGGGATGCCTATCTTATTTATATAATCCTGGATTTGATTGATCGGTCCATGGCAGTTTCACACCGAAAGTACTTGCAATGAACTGTGTATCTTCCCTTCTTTTTTTCCTTATTTGGGCCCGTTGTTTTGCTGATTCATTTAAATTCATTTCCATCTCCGTTTCCGGAACCAAACGGGGAACAGGAATTGGTTTACCTTCTTCATTAATGGCAACAAATGTCAGGAAGGAAATGACGCATAAATTTCGGGCTCCTGTAACTAAATCCTCTGCAATCACCTTTACGATGATTTCCATTGATGTTCTGCCCGTATAAGTCACGAAGCTTTCAAGGCAAACTGCATTTCCTTCGTGAATAGGGTGCAGGAAATCGACGGAATCAGTTGATGCCGTAACGACGTTGCTTCGCGCATGACGCATGGCTGATATAGCCGCTACATCATCAATGTATGCCATTAATTTGCCTCCGAACATCGTACCAATGTTATTTGTATCCGGCGGGAGGACCAGGCTTGTTTTTATGACCAAAGAGTCCCGGCAATTTTTTGTTTCTTCCATGGTGACTGCACTCCTTTATGTCTGATTTCTCACTAGTTCACTTTATCGAATTCTTACCTGTAAAGCAATTCACATGCTTATTTTCCTGCTATTAGTCAAAATTATGCGGCTTATGATGAAGCCAACCACTTTCACTGCCCTTTTGGCTGCTTGCCTTGCTGCAGCTCACGCAGGCTTAAGCCAAATGTCATTTGTAAATGCGGATAATCCTTGAACCCTGCCCAATCCCCTCCCCAATCGAAACCTAACCCTTTAGCGATTGTTACGACTTCCATCCAATCCGACTTTCCATTATCGTTACCGTCATAACTCATATCCCAAATGGCCTCGCCTTGTTTGTCAAGGAGGGCAAAATCTATCGCCAAACCGAAATTATGCAGCGACTCGCCACCTCTTGCATTCGTTACGATGTTGCCCGGGTCTGATCGGCCCTTTTCATAGAGTTCATTTTGCTCGGCTAAAGACCGGAATCCGGCCGTAATGATTACCGGGATGCCTTTGTCCTTAGCCAGTTGAATGAGCTCGTCTTTTTTTTCGGCGACGATCGGATTCAGCTCGTCAGTCAGTTCGATTTCGTCTAGATCAGGCGGAAGCATATACTTGAACAAGAGCCACAGCAGCAATCCGAAAAAGCCCAATACCAAACATGTTCTTATCCAAGTGGCTTTCACTTAAAAAATCCTTCCTTTACGAAAATATCTATCTGAAAATGAAAAACTCAACCAGAGACGGATGAGTTTATCTTCTATTATAACTTTGCTTTTAATTCTTCAATTTGCAATAAATGCCGTTTTTCATGCAGTCCAACGAACGGAATCCATTGCTTCAGGCTTAAATCTTTGAACAAAGGATGCGGAAAAGACTTTTGTTCGAGATCAATTTCCTTTGCATGGTCAACGACATGTACAAAAGCTTTTCGGGATTCGGACAACTTCTCCTTAACTTCACTCAAAGTTTGGTATGATTCCGACGGAGTGACAAATGGCGGGGCCTGGACCTTCATTTTACGATTTAACGTAAGTTCTATCGGTTTATCCACAGCAGGAATGCTTTCATCGCTTTTCAATTTATCGGAAATGCTCTTTGTTATGGCCCTCTCCATTAAGTATAGATGATCCAAAACCTGGATGATGCTCCATCTTCCTGTTTCAGGTTGGGCGTTCAGCTGTTCATCCGATAGTCCGTTGACCGCATTTAAAAGTTCTCCCCTGATTTTTTCATTTTCCTTCATTTTAGCATCTCCTCTTATCAGCCTCGCTAATCTCCTTTAATTATTCCATGTCCTATAGGAAAGTGTAAAATAATAATTCTTTTTTGACAAAACGAACCGATTAAAAGTTGTCTATTTTTCGAAAAGCCCTATGATAGTCATAAAGGCAAAAATCATCTAGGACAGTAAAATAGGAGTGATCGTTATGAGTGGAGGACATATTCCATTCAGCCACAAAGGGCGCAGTGCAATACATGCAATACCCTCAAAAGGAAGCATATGGTTGATGCTTAAACAAATGTTCAATCGGGTCCCGTCGAAATGGAAGTTTTGCTCTTTGGTTTTATGTATCATGCTTTTCATTTCATTGCTTGAGTTCTCCATCCCCCAATTGACACAGTTTACGATTGATAAAATCATTCCCGAAAAAAGATATGACTCGTTGATCTGGATTGGTGCAGGAATTCTTTGTGCTGCAATCTTATTGGCTATACTGAACTACTTTAACAGCTATATCGTTTCCAAGGTCGGTCAAAAGGCCATCATGGATATACGCAATAGCATGTATGAACATATTCAAACACTGGATATGAAATTCTTTGATAAAAACCGGACTGGTGACTTAATGTCGCGGTTGACCAATGATGTCAATTTACTGCAGCAGCTCATCTCTTCGAGCATGCTTCAGGTTTTGACTGACACGGTGACCTTCATTGCCGTAGCGGTATATATGCTTTTCATTAACTGGAAGCTTACCATTGTCCTTCTTATTACATTCCCTTTCATGTTCTATATCACAAGGGTATTCGGGAAACGCATCAGGATGTCATTTAGGTCTGTACAAAGTTCCGCAGGAGATGTCAGCAACCAGTTACAGGATTCGATTTCAGGAATGCGGCTCATTCAATCTTTTACAAATGAAGAATTCGAATCAAGGCGGTTTGCGGAGCGTAATCAGGAAAATATGACTGCAAACCTTAAGTCCGTTCGGCTGCGTTCCATGTTCGGGCCGATTATTGATTTATTGAACAATATCGGTCTTGTAGCAGTCATTGTGTTCGGTGCTTGGCAAGTGATGGAAGGTGAATTCACAATAGGATTAATCGTGGCCTTTCTCGCCTATTTGAGGTTACTGCAGAGTCCCGTTCGCAACTTTAGCCGGGTAATCAGCATTGTCCAGCAATCAGCCGCCGCCTTTGAGCGGATAACTGAAATATTGGAAACCAAACCTGAAATAAGTGACAAGGGAAATGCCATTGAACTCCATGCCATAAAAAAGAAAATTGAGTTTAAAAGTGTTGATTTTGCTTATGATGAGACTGTTCCTGTTCTCGGCAATCTAAACCTGACCATGAAAGCTGGTCAAGTAACCGCTTTGGTCGGCTCCTCCGGCGCAGGAAAATCGACCATCACGAACCTACTGATCCGATTTTATGATCCGCAAAATGGAACGATTAAAATGGATGGACATAATATCAAAGATGTGTCACTGAAGTCATTACGGGGACAAATGGGAATTGTTTCTCAGGATATCATTCTATTCAATGGTTCCATCCGTGATAACATCGTGTATGGCAAACTTAATGCTACAGATTATGAAATCATCGAATCCGCCAAAGCGGCAAATGCTCATGACTTTATCTGTGCCTTTCCTGATGGTTATGATTCTCAGATTGGAGAGCGTGGAGTCAAGCTTTCAGGCGGACAAAAACAGCGCATTGCCATTGCCAGGGCACTTTTGAAAAATCCGCAAATCATCATTCTTGATGAAGCAACGGCGGCCTTGGATACAGAATCTGAACATTTGATCCAGCAAGCCTTGTCACGTTTAATGAAAAAACGGACTTCAATAGTCATTGCACATCGTTTATCGACCATTCATGATGCCGATCAAATCATCGTTCTGGAAAAAGGGCAGGTTCTTGAAAAAGGAACACATGACCAGTTAATGCTAAACAACGGCCGATACAAGCAGCTCCATGACTTACAGTTCCCTCAACTAAGCGATTTCAAATACCTAGCAACTTAGCAGGCAAACATGCACAGAAAGCCTTTCAGTGCATGTTTGGTTTCATTTGAAATCATAACTTTCCAAAACCCGATTCGCAATGAGCTGATACCCTTTTTCATTCGGATGTAACTTATCACTGAAATACTTTGTTTTCTTTTCATCTTCAAAAAGATCATTTGTAGGAATGAATAACATCCTTTCATCTTTATCCGCTAATCCCTTTATTGACTCGTTATAATCGCGAATGTGCTTTTCAAGTTTTTGATTGTCTTTAATTGGGTTATAAAGTCCTATTACCAGAATATCCGCTTTATCGTTTGCCTCTATCAGTGTTGATGTAATCTTTTTCAGATGGTTGATATATTCCCGTTTACCCTCATTGATTTTTCGGTCACTTATTTTCTCCAAGTTCCCGCCATTACTATTGATCAAGTCATTCGTTCCAATAAAAACAATGAAAGTATCGGCTTCATCAAGTTTCGTTTTAATTCGGTAATCATCTAGCTGTTTCATCACCCCATCCGTTTCCTGGCCTTTAATACCGTAATTCCAAAAACTCACTTTTTGCTCCGATTGGGGATTATTCAATTCATCTTCAAGGCCATCTATATATCCTTCCCCGTCCTTATCCCCTTTTCCATAGGTTAATGAATCTCCAAAAGCCATGACCCTTTGCACATCTTCCGACTCCGAGGCCTGAAATTCATATGCAGCAAAACATATAACCAGTACGATAATCAATATACCTGCCAATTTTTTCATTTGGTTCTCCTCTTGTCTTTTTACTAGAAGTATTTAATCTTTTTCATACCCAAAAAATCTGCAGTACTAACATAAAAAAGAATTGTCAGATAAAGAATAAAGAGTGTATGATAATATAAAACTTTCAATGGATTGGGTTTCATTCAACGTCCCTAAAACCAAAAACGGGATTACCCTTCATTCTGGAGATTGAATAAATGATAGTTAGGAGTTTAAATCATGGAAGAACACATAGAGTTTAGAGAGGCAGAACTATCTGATCTACCCAGAATTGTTGAAATATATAATTCGACAATTGCTTCAAGGATGGTCACGGCAGATACGGAACCTGTATCCGTCCAATCGAGGGTTAAATGGTTTGAGGAACATCATTCAGAAAGTAGACCGCTATATATCATTACTATAGAAGGGAAAACCGCTGGATGGATGAGCTTTCAATCCTTTTATGGCCGACCGGCATATAATTCCACTGCCGAAATCAGCATTTACATTGATGATTATTTCCGGGGAAAAGGAATTGGACAAATTTCGATTCGAAAGGCAATTGAATTGAGTCCAAAATTAGGTGTTAAGACTTTATTGGGTTTCATTTTCGCCCATAATACACCAAGCCTTAAGCTTTTTTCTAAATTCGGGTTTGAAGAATGGGCACATTTACCTCAAGTTGCCGAGATGGATGGCATTGAGCGGGATTTGATCATTCTAGGTAAACGTGTCGATATTTAAATATAATTCTTCAGAGCTATTGCCTTGAGCAGTAGCTTTTTCAGATTAATACAGGTTTTAAAAATACCTATATGCTTCTTGAAGGGAAAAATATTCAGAATCTCTTTTACTTGCTAACGCATTCAATAGCGTATCCAATTCTTGGCTAGCTTGTACAGTCTGCAGACTTGTTAAGCCGTAAATCGCTCCCAACTTTATCATTTCCTGTCTCTTCTCTTCTACTTTTTCTATAGTTACCTTACGGCAAGGCATCATAGCCACCTCCCATTTATTCAATATTTTTACACTTTCATCATAATGAAATCACTAGTTAAAATCAACTATTTTCCAGAAATTAAATGTGTTATTTTATAGGTCAAATGTGACAAAACACCTATTTTATTATTTAATTATGTATAATTTGTGTCGTTTTCTTATAAACGCAAAAAAGCATCCACTAGTGTAGACTGCGAATGCTTACATCATATCCCTTATCCAAAAATCCAAATATTGTATTCCGATTACTATGTCATCCATTCAGAAGGTGACTCGTTATTAGGTCTATTTATAACAATCTTATATTCATCTTCAAGTACTTTTAATGGGGCATCATAAAGGTGCCTTTCATCAGAGGTTTTGTATACTCCATTGGCCAATAGCTCTTCAATGAGTTTTGCCTTCCTCTGTTCAATCCTCTTAAATAATTCTGCCATGTAAATGGCTCCTTTCCGTCCTAGTGCCTGCTTCTAGTTAGCTAAACTTTATCAACTTGTTTGATTTCACCAAATTATATATACCTTTTCTAGTATGTCACTAAACGTTATTTCCCAAAAATAAAAGCCCCTTCTAATTTAAGAAGAGGCTGACAGTGTCCGTTCGGCTCTTCTTATCTTCCAAGCATATGCTTGTTGGATTTAGCACAGTTCCCTAAACGGGTCCGCTGCCGAGGTTTCATAGGGCCAAGTCCCTCCACCTCTCTGGATAAGAATTCAATATATAATGATGTAGAAATGATTCTATCCTAATAATCTTCAAAAGTCAATTACCTGGTTCTCCCTTTTTTCCTGGACATAAAGTGATTCCTCTTTCAAATACGGGTTGCATTTTCTTGTCTTTCTGATATGATGTCAGTAATTACATACAATTCACACCACTAGGGGAGTCTTTTTTAAGACTGAGATGGAATTAGTTCCGGACCCTTTGAACCTGAACCGGCTCATACCGGCGGAGGGAAGTGGATGATATCGTCCATTTCACAGACTATATCCATCTACCCCGTTCCGTATTCAGGAACGGGGTTTTTTATTTAACAAAGGCAAAGGGAGCCATTCTATAGGAGGATGAACAATGGAGAATACAAAATTAGAAACATTCAGTGATAGACTGCATGCACGGGCAAAAGAGATTTGGAAAAGGAATCATTCACATCCCTTTGTCCAGGCAATTGGAAACGGCACACTTCCTGAAAAGAAATTTGCCTATTACCTGAAGCAGGACTATGTCTATCTCATGGATTATTCCAAGCTCTTTGCTTTAGGTGTCATCAAAGCCCATAACATCGGAACCATGGCAAAATTTGCGAGCATTTTAAATGAAACCCTTCAAGTGGAAATGGATATTCATCGGCATTATGCTTCCGAATTCGGGATCAGCTCCAAGGAATTGGAAAATACAGAACCTACTCCAACCACTCTAGCCTATACAGGTTACATGCTAAATGCAGCTCAGCATGGGACTTTGGCAGACTTGATCGCCTGTCTCCTGCCCTGCGCTTGGGATTATTACGAAATCGGTTTGCTATTAAAAGAACAAAATGGAGCAGCACTGGAAAACAATCGCTACGCAGATTGGATAAGGTCCTATTCATCTCCTGAATTCGGGGAAGCACACAAGTGGCTGATCGCTTTGTTGGAAGAATTGACGGAAGGCATGCCTGAAAAGGAACTTCTTAGATTAGAAAAGCACTTTTTGGTTACTTCCCGATATGAATATTTATTCTGGGACATGGTTCAAAATGAGCAGGATTGGCCTCTGTAGGTGGTTGACATGAGGATGAACCCTATCAAGAAACTGACATTGACTGCCATGATCACGGCTTTAACGACGCTTACCAGTTCATTTATTTTCATCCCTGCAGGATTTGCAAAAATCTTTCCTATTCAACATCTGGCAAATGTCCTGACGGCGGTTCTATTGGGGCCTGCATATGCGGTGACACAAGCTTTTTTAGTTTCCATCATTAGAAACATGATTGGTACCGGTTCAATTTTCGCCTTTCCCGGCAGCATGATTGGTGCACTTTTGGCCGCCATCCTTTACCGAAAAACACAAAGCTTAAAATTCGCCTGTTTAGGGGAAGTGATCGGGACCGGCTTTCTCGGTTCCCTGGCCTGTTATCCGCTTGCAACCCTCCTATTGGGAGAAAAAGCTGCTCTTTTTGGTTTTTTACCGGCTTTTATGTTCAGTTCATTCGCAGGTGCGATTTTAGCTTTCATATTACTTAAAATATTGCTAAAAAATACTTATATGAAGGGGTTTTTTTATGAAAACAGCATTAACGATCGCAGGCTCTGATTCAGGGGGCGGTGCTGGAATACAAGCGGATTTAAAAACATTTTCTGCACATGGTGTATTTGGAATGTCTGCCATCACAGCCGTAACCGCCCAAAACACAATGGAAGTCCGTTCTGTACAGCCCATTGAAACTGCTATCATATCGGATCAAATTGCAGCTATCTTTGAAGATATTCCTGTCGATGCAGTAAAAATAGGCATGCTTGGATCAAAAGAAACCGTGGAAACGGTCGCTGCGTCCCTTAAAACCTTCATGCCTGCCATCATTATCCTTGACCCTGTCATGATTTCCAAAAGCGGCCACCATTTGCTCGACGAAAAGGCCGTCTCTGCCTTAAAAATGGAATTGCTTCCGCTTGCAAATCTTGTAACACCCAATGTACCAGAAGCGGAAGTACTTACTGGCTTCCCGATTCGGACGAAACAAGATTTCTACAGGGCATGCATTTCGATACAAGAAATGGGTTCCAAAGCCGTTTTACTTAAAGGCGGCCATGCAGCAGGAAATCCAAATGATCTTTTTTATGATGGGACTGACTTCCACTGGATCAAGGGAGAGCGCATTCATACAAAAAACACTCATGGTACGGGCTGTACCCTATCATCCGCCATTACATCTAACCTGGCAAATGGACTGCCATTGCAAGTGTCGATCGAACAAGCCAAGACCTATATTTCCGAAGCGATACTCAATAGCTTTTCAATCGGTAAAGGTCATGGACCTGTCCATCATTTTCATTCATATTCAAAAAAAGAAAGGAGTGACTTATTATGAAGGTTTCTTCAGCCGATTTATTTATGAAGGTAAGAGAAAGGAAACCACTCGTTCACCAAATCACCAACTTTGTTACGGTCAATGACTGTGCAAATGCCACCCTTGCCATCGGAGGTTCACCAGTAATGACATCGAGCCCAAGAGAAGTGGCGGATATGGTCAAATTAGCAGATGCATTGGTCCTGAATTTCGGTACGATCGATGATAAGGCCTTGGAAGCAATGGAGATTGCCGGTAAAACGGCAAATGTCCTGGACATCCCGGTCATTTTGGACCCGGTGGGCGTTGGTGCCACCTCCTATCGTACAGAGCAAGTCAAAGAGCTCCTAAGTAAGGTTACTTTCCAAATCATTCGCGGAAATGCGAGTGAAATCCTGTCATTGATGGGTGGGGATACCGTTACTCGCGGGGTGGATTCGGGGGAACTTGCGATTAGCAATGCAGAGCTGGCTTCACGAGCGGCAAATGAATTGAATAGCATCATCGTGGTCAGCGGAGCTAAGGATGCGGTCAGCGATGGAAAACATACGTCCATCATCGATAACGGGAACCTCCTTTTAACTAATGTTACAGGTACCGGTTGCATGTCCACTGCTCTTATCGGAACTTTTTCCGGAGTCACCGATGATTTCTATTCTGCAGCAATTGCCGGTATCTCAACAATGAGCATTTCAGGGGAACTAGCAGCCGCAACCCTTCAAAAGGATGAAGGAACAGGTACTTTCCGTGTGCGATTAATCGATGCCATATCAAGAATGGATAAGGAAATCTGGATGCATGAGGTGAAAATAAGTGAAGAAGTCCCAAATTGATTTAAGCCTGTATTTAGTTACGGAAGAGTCCATAGCAATAGAAGAATTGACCAAAATCATTGCACAATCGGTTTCAGGAGGAGTCTCGATCGTACAACTTAGAGAGAAAAACAATTCCTCCCTCTCCTTTTATGAAAAAGCATCTGCATTAAAACAGTTATTGAATGAGCTTTCCATTCCCCTTATCATCAATGACCGGGTGGATATAGCACTTGCGGTTGGAGCGGACGGAATTCATATTGGGCAAGATGACCTTCCACTGCCTATCGTCAAAAAAATGGTTCCTGAAGATATGATTGTCGGTGTATCTGTCTCCACTCTTGAAGAAGCACTCGAAGCCGAACGAAATGGAGCGGATTATATCGGAGTCGGTTCCGTTTTCCCCACCAAGACCAAACAAGATGCAACCCTAATGGCACTTGAGGATCTGGGGGAAATTTGCCGCGGCGTATCCATTCCCGCAGTAGCCATCGGGGGTATCACTGCCGATAACATTTCCGCTCTTTCTGATAGCGGACTATCAGGTACCGCAGTCGTATCGGCCATCATGAATGCAGATAATCCGAAGACTGCCTCCGAATCCCTTTTAAAAATCATAAAAGACTTTAAATAACAAAAGGATGGGGACTGCATGCAGTCCCCATCCTTTGTTTATGTCAAAACGGTATTCTTTGTTTCCTTCCCAAAAGCCACGGCAACTGCCCCCACTAAAATAGTAATTGTAAAAATGGTGAAAATCGAAGAAATCGGGGTGTCTGCGGCAACTAAATACCCAACAAGCAAAGGTCCAAGAACACCGCCAATCCTCCCGATCCCTGCAGCTAACCCAGCCCCTGTACCGCGAACTGATGTTGGATACTGTTCAGGTGTGTACGCATAAAGTGCACCCCATGCCCCCAGGTTGAAGAAAGAGAGGAACATTCCGGAAACTATCAGCAGTGCCAGCCCCTCTGCCGATCCAAAGAAAAAGGCACTGACGGCCGTCCCAATTAAGTATGTGATCAAAACGAATTTACGTCCCATCTTCTCTATCAGCCATGCAGCTGAAAAATAACCCGGAAGCTGTGCGAGAGTCATGATCAAAACATATTCAAAGCTTTGAATCATGCTGAAGCCTTTAAGGACCATCACACTTGGCAGCCATAAAAACATCCCATAATAGGAAAAGACCACGCAAAACCATAGAATCCACAATACAAGGGTCTGACGGGAGTAATCCTTTTTCCAGACACTTTTCATATTGCTTAATACAGATGGTCTTTGCTTTTTTTCAAGTTCCGTATACTTTGGTGAATCCGGCAGTTTCAAGCGCAGGTACAGCGCATATAAAGCAGGAGCTGCGCTCAATAATAATGCAACCCGCCAACCATAAGCCGGTATGATGAAATAGGATATGAGTGCTGCCAAAATCCAGCCAACCGCCCAAAAGCTTTCAAGAAGGACGACAACCCTTCCCCTTTTACTCGCTTCAACACTTTCAGAGACCAATGTCGAGGCAACCGGAAGTTCTCCCCCAAGTCCCATTCCAATCAAAAAACGCAATATCAAGAACAGGCTGAGTGTACTGACTGCTGCAGACAGGCCACTTGCGATCGAAAACAATAATAAAGTAATGATAAAGACATTCTTTCGTCCGACCCTGTCGGCCATCGCACCAAAGAATACGGCGCCAACAGCCATTCCTATGGAGTTTATGCTCCCAATCCAGCCAACCTGCTCACTGGTTAAGTTCCAATCCTGCTTTAATGCAACAATGATGAAAGAAAGCATACCGACATCAAGTGCATCGAACATCCATCCAAGACCCGCAACACCAAGTAACTTACGCTGCGATATCATTTTCGCATTATTTCCCATATATTCCTCCTGAAGAACTTTAGACCTTCTTGTTATTTTATCCTTTTTCATTTTAACTATTAACTTTCATTTTTGCTATAGTAATTACACATGTCTTGACAAAATAATACTACATTTTTTTAATAGATGAAGAAATCTTGGATATTCTGTCGAATGTTATAGATTGAATATTCCCTTTTTTTCATTTATCATAAAAATTGGCAATCATAGCGTTAACAATAAGTCATCATGTTTTGCCCAAGATAAACATTTTATTCAGGAGGGTAATTAATGACAAATCTAACGTTAGAAGTAAGTGGAAAGCTGCAAAAATTTTTAACAGGACCAAAAAAGCTCTATATTAATGGTCAGTTTGTAGAAAGTGCTTCAAAAAAAACCTTCTCCACTCCTAATCCTGCTACAGGACAAAAACTTGCCGATGTTTATGAAGCTGATAAAGAAGATATCGACTTAGCCGTCAAAGCTGCACGCAAAGCATTCGATGAAGGTCCTTGGTCAAGAATGAGCGCAGCTGCACGCAGTAGACTGATGTATAAACTAGCCGATTTAATGGAAGAAAATAAAACTGAACTTGCTCAATTGGAAACGTTGGATAATGGGAAACCAATCAGTGAAACTACAAATGCCGACATTCCTTTAGCAATTGAACATATGAGATATTTTGCTGGCTGGTCCACCAAGATTGTTGGACAGACCATCCCGGTAAGCGGAAATTACTTTAACTACACGAAACACGAGGCTGTTGGTGTTGTCGGCCAAATCATCCCATGGAACTTTCCGCTTCTTATGGCGATGTGGAAACTGGGAGCGGCACTTGCTACAGGTTGTACGGTCATATTAAAGCCCGCTGAGCAAACACCTCTTTCCGCTCTTTACCTGGCTGAATTATTGGCTGAAGCCGGTTTCCCTGATGGGGTCGTCAATATCGTTCCAGGTTTTGGTGAAACGGCTGGACAAGCGCTAGTCGACCACCCGCAAGTAAATAAAATCGCATTTACCGGCTCGACCGAAGTTGGAAAATTGATCATGCGTTCCGCTTCATATTCATTGAAACGGGTCACATTGGAACTTGGAGGAAAATCGCCAAACATCATCCTGCCTGATGCGGATTTCTCAAAAGCCATCCCTGGAGCTTTGAATGGGGTCATGTTTAACCAAGGCCAGGTATGCTGTGCCGGTTCAAGGGTTTATATCCAAAAGAAACATTATGATAATGTTGTTGCCGATATGGCTAGCCATGCAAAAAACATCAAACAAGGGATAGGCCTGGATCCAAGTACCCAAATTGGGCCGCTTGTTTCCGAGGAGCAGCAAAATCGGGTAATGGGCTATATTGAAAAAGGGAAAAACGAGGGTGCGGAAGTTCTTGTCGGCGGAAATAAACCGGGTGAACAGGGCTACTTTGTTTCTCCTACTATATTCGCTGGTGTTGAAGAGGATATGACGATTGCTAAAGAAGAGATTTTCGGACCGGTCATAGCGGCAATGCCATTCGAGGATTTAGATGATGTCATTAACCGTGCAAATGCCAGTGAATATGGTTTGGCTGCCGGCTTATGGACAAGCGATATAGCCAATGCCCATTATGTTGCAGGAAAACTCCGTGCCGGTACCGTATGGGTGAACTGTTATAACGCGTTCGACGCAGCTTCTCCGTTCGGCGGCTACAAACAATCCGGAATCGGACGTGAAATGGGATCTTATGCACTGGACAACTATTCTGAAGTGAAAAGTGTCTGGATTAATTTGGGTAAATGATTTACTGACTATTAAGAAAGAGGGTCTCAAAGAGGCCCTCTTTCTTTCAGTCCATTGATCCACTGCACCAAATCATCAAATTATTCAACTATTCAAACCTTTTCAATAGTCTTTCCTTCTTTAGTTTTGGTAAAATGCAAGATAGACAAAATGCTGCTGGAGCAGCTCCCTGCCGGTTATAATGAACTCCTTCGTATACGAGTAGTTTTCACAAACGATGTAAAAAGTTTCTTTTTTATATGACAAAAAGTACAATTAAAAATGTAGAAAATGGAAAAGAGGAGTTTTAAATGATGAGTGATTTTCAAACGAATTTAGAAAAATATGCAGAACTTGCCGTAAAAGTCGGTGTAAACATCCAACAAGATCAAACCTTGGTCGTAAACACAACATTAGAGGGTGCTGACCTTGTGCGTCTCATTGTAAAAAAGGCATATGAGAACGGTGCGCGCAATGTCATCGTTAATTGGAATGACGATATCGTTTCACGTACCAAATATGAATTGGCTCCAGATGAAGTGTTCCACGAATATCCAAAGTGGCGCGCAGAAGAAACGATCGAACTCGCAGAAAACGGAGCTGCTTATCTTTCCGTCATCTCCTCCAGCCCTGACTTATTAAAAGGTGTAAAACCTGAAAGGATTGCCAACTACCAAAAAGCATCCGGGACAGCACTGAAGAAGTGGCGTCAGTATATGCAATCCGATAAAGTGAGCTGGTCCATAGTTGCCGTCCCTTCAAAGGCTTGGGCCGATAAAGTATTCCCTGAAGAAGCAGAAGGAAAACGTGTTGACCTCCTATGGGAAGCCATTTTTAAAGCAGTTCGTGTTGATGTGAAAGATCCTGTGGAAGCCTGGAAAAAACACGATGATACCCTGCATGAAAAGGTTGATTATTTAAATGATAAGCATTACAAAAAATTGCATTATACGGCTCCCGGAACCGACCTGACAATCGAATTACCCGACAAACATCTATGGGTAGGGGCAGGAAGCGTTAACGTACAGGGGCATGAATTCATGGCTAATATGCCAACCGAAGAAGTGTTTACAGTTCCATTGAAAACAGGCGTTAACGGTACGGTTTCCAGTACGAAACCACTTAGTTACGGCGGAAACATCATCAATAATTTTTCCGTGACGTTTAAAGAAGGACGGATCATTGAAGTAAAAGCAGAAGAAGGAGAAGAAATCCTAAAGCAATTGGTTGAAACGGATGAAGGTTCACACTACCTTGGTGAAGTCGCGCTTGTTCCATTCAACTCACCCATTTCCCAATCGAATGTTTTATTCTTCAACACATTATTTGATGAAAATGCATCAAACCATCTCGCTATCGGCAGCTCCTATGCTTTCTGTATTGAAGGCGGAAAAAACATGGGTCCAGAAGAACTTGCAGAAAATGGACTGAATGAAAGCCTTACACATGTCGATTTCATGATTGGATCTGAGAAAATGAACATCGACGGCATCAAACAGGACGGCACTTCAGAACCTGTCTTCCGTAATGGGGACTGGGCGTTTTAATTAACCGCTTTAAGCCCCTTCCATCACTTGAAAACCTTCAGCCACGTGATTTCTGCAGTACCTGGGAACATGTGGCTGTTTTTTCATGCCCAAAAAGGGGGACAAGCCCATAGTAATATCGACTCCTTGCTTTCGAGTAAGTTCATTCGCTATAACTTGGCTTGCCCCCGCTTAATCCCATATTGTGACATCCACTCCTTGTTCATCCTAAAACATGACCCATTGACTTTTTCTATACAACATTCAAAATTATTAGGCTCATTGCCATATGCTTAGTCTGTTTTTTATACGCAATGTATTATTGGAATATGTTGAACACATCTTTCATTGCCAAATATGTTATACTATTAGTAAAGAGGGTGGCTAAATTGAAAAGCAATAAGTATAATACTGGTGAAACAGTAACCATTCAGGATACTAATGAATCAGTAACCATTAATAAATGGGCATATGTAAAAAACATGAAGAGATATTCTTATACTGTTAAAGAACATCCGACTACTTTTTTCTTTGAAGAAGAATTTAAAAAAGCTTAATGACAAGTCACTAAAAACCTACTCAGTCAGAGTGGGATTTTTTTTTTTTGCTTTCATTTTATAGCACAATAAAAAACAGACTCCCATCGAGGAAGTCTGTTCATATAGGTTACGATTTAATTTTAAAATTAAGCTTTTTGAACGTTAGCAGCTTGAGCTCCACGTGCACCTTGCTCAACTTCGAAAGTTACTTTTTGACCTTCGTCTAAAGATTTGAAGCCTTCGCTTTGGATAGCTGAGAAATGTACGAATACATCGTCTCCGTTTTCGCGTTCGATAAATCCAAAACCTTTTTCTGCATTAAACCATTTAACTGTACCTTGTTCCATTGTTGTTGCCTCCTAGTGCATAACACACATTGTATTACTATTTTTAATCATTTGGAAAATAACGAGTATCCTCTTCCACAACCAAAAACAATTCTTTATTAGATTAACATGAATTGACGCAGATAGCAAATTTTCCAGTGATAATTTAAAGATGGCCACATTCTTTTTGCCTTCTTAATTTCTTTATTTATCCAATTTAATGATTCAGATAGTAATTAATGGGTATATCAGAGTAATAAGAAACAGTACGATTTTCACTTAAAGAATTATCAACAAGGAGGACACTCAATGAAATATTACAAAGTTTCTAATAGCGGTTTTGACAGTAAGGTCATTGTAGCCTATAGCGGGTATGAGGCACTCGGGTATTATTTAATGGAAATCGATGATCAACTTGGTTTTGTTGATGATATAGATGTGGAAGAAGTGGATGCTGATGAACGAGTCGAGATTTCCTATACCGGTTTTCCCGTTTATAAGACACTTAAGGAGCTATATCAAGAGAAAGATTTTTGGCAAGTTCCTAATGTTGTCGTGGAAGTCGAATAATGAAAGCACCCCACCTTTTAGGAGAATTCGATGTTACCTCCCAATCAACCCGGTCAAATAGTATTTGGTAATTGCCAGATATTCACGGGTATATGACTTCAACAGTGACACTTTTGGTGTCTTTGCCGGCAATCCCTTCATGTCCAAGCCTTCTTTTTTTGCTATTTCGACTGCCCGGTAGATATGAAAGTCATTGCTAACGATCAACCCTGAAGCTGCTGTATCAGGAATGAGCTCTTTTGAGAAAACGATATTTTCGTGAGTTGTTGTAGATTTGTCTTCCATCATGATGCGTGCTTCTTCAATTCCTTGGGCGATTAGCCCCTGTTGCATTGCTTTTGCTTCCGATATATCTTCTCCCGGTCCTTTGCCGCCAGATACAATGACCACTGTATGTTTATTCGCCGATAAATATTCTGCAGCTTTATCAATCCGGTATTGTAAGGATAATGATGGAACCGAACCTTTGACCCTTGCTCCAAGAATCATGAGGTAATCGGCATTTTCCGGAATTTGCTGGTGAATGCTTTCCTGAATTTTCATGTGCAAAAATCCAAAATACCCAAGTACCGCAATGACACATATTACACAAAAAAGTTTCATCGTCTTTTTCAAATTTTTTCCCCGCTTCAGTTTCTTATCATATATAACTTTCATTACCATTAACTCCTATATAACTAAGATCGAAGAGAGGGAGATCATGAAAGACTTCCCTCTCTTCTCAATCGGACAGTTTATTCTGCGACCATATCATCATATATCAATTTTCCAATTTTACTGATTACTTGACGGCTTTCTTCCTCTGATTTCATATCTTCAGTAAGAACTGTAGCATAAACAGTTTGTGTTTCTGACCGAATGATTGCACAATCATGGGCAACTCCCCGAATTCCGCCCGTTTTGCTTGCGACCTTGACTCCTCTGCCCATCAGAGATGGAAGTTTATCCCTTAATTGCTGATTGTCAAATACATGCAATATTTTTTCCCGGCTTTCTTTCGTTAAAAAGTTGCCTGTATGTATCGCCTTTAAGCAGGTAATCGTATCTTCTGCCGAAATGGTATTGTCGCGCCCTTCTTTTAATGCCTTAAAATCCTGCATTTTCCGTTCAAGGACAGTATTTTTCAAACCAAGTTCCTTGATGCATTGATTGATTTCTTCAAAGCCCAACAGGTTCATCATCATATTCGTGGATGTATTGTCGGAAACAGTTATCA
Organism: Peribacillus sp. FW305-BF15; assembly: GCF_058783805.1. NCBI lineage: Bacteria > Bacillati > Bacillota > Bacilli > Caryophanales > Bacillaceae > Peribacillus > Peribacillus sp. FW305-BF15. Next base: position 25,724 of record NZ_JBYSYV010000010.1, read on the forward strand.
TCAATGTCAGTAAATCCTCTACGGTCAAAAATACCTTATTCGATAAGACATGCAGGACCCCAGATCCCCCAGTCACTTCACTAGGCGGGATGGTCACTGGTTGGTTCAAATAGATTTTCTTTTGTTCACTTTGACGATAACCTTCGATGATCATTGGTATTTTGATCAAACTCGCTGATTGAAAGGATTCATTCTCGTGATATCCAATCGTGTCCCCAAGACCATTTTCAATTTTATATGCGATTCTCCCATTAAATGTTTCAACTAATGCCAAGATATCATGTTCTATAGTTTGTAAGGTCATCTACTCCCTGTTCCTCCCTTAGATATCATTTAAACCCCTATAAAAAACTCCCTTATACCCTAACTTATTCTACCATGTTAAAAGCAGTACAATCTTATTAGAAATTCCAAATTGAATAAATTTTTGTATAAAAAAATAGCCTTCATATTTGAAGTCTACAGTTTTTTTGCTTGTACAAATTTGGACGTTGATTGGAACATAGGCACTCGCTTTCCGCGGACGGTCCGCCCTCGGCGCACTTGCGCCTGTGGGGTCTCCCTTGGACTCGCTATTCCCGCAGGAGTCTCGCACACCCGCTCCAGTCAACTATTAAAAATTTAGATAGAACTCCTTTTGCCTACAATCTTTTTTGTTTTAAAATAAATTTATTAAAACTTGAGGTGATGAGGATGCTTTCGAAACATCATTCTATTCAACGAGATCAACTTGAATTGATTACTTTAGATCAACTGGTGCAGGCGAACCATTTGGTTCGTAAAATGCAGGCTTCCATTGACTTCACTTTCATTTATGATTTGGTGAAAGATATGTATTCGAAGGTAGGAAGCCCAAGTATTGATCCAGTTATTTTAGTTAAACTGATTCCGAACCCCATAAGTCTACAAACAGGAGCCTTCATATTGAAGGCTCCCTTAATACCTGTCATTCATCTAGCTTTAACGGCACGGCCCTTCACTAATGGGAATCGTTTCTTCTCGGTGGTATCCACTTGAGTGATTTCACCATCATGTACGGTAATTAAAACCGATCCATATTGCAGATCCTCCAAGCTTGAAATGATATGCCTGATTTTCAATTCTTCTTTCTTTTCCATAATATCTCCCCTTCACTACTGGTAATAAAGCTTCGTTTTCACCTAATGTAAAAAAGGTTCGCACGACAAGCACATGTGCGCTTCCCACTTTCAATGTTTTCTTGGGAACTTGGTTTACCTATCATATCCTCATCACTTAACTTTCCGTATAAGAATAACCAGTTAATAGGAACTCCATATTCCCTCCCTTCCCTATAAAAAATAAAAGGCACCCGCCATCTAACAGATTAGATGTAAGGGTGCCTTTAGTTGACTAATCGGCAATATTCGGGAATGGCAAATGATATAGAAAAATACGATTTAATGTGGCAAACCACATTATTCTTACCAACTAACTTGGTATTAACTACTATAATCCAATTTTATCCTTTTGTCAATCCTGTGTTTAAATTTTCTGATTAGTCCGCCTTTTACATTTTACTTATTTACCACTTTACCAAACTAAACTATTTGAGATATACTATTTTAGTATAAGTTGTCGGTATAAACACACACTTTGTATATAAGAAAGGTTCGATATAAATGGTAAATAAAAAATGGGGTTTATTGATTTTGACCACTTTCGTAATTGGAAATATGGTCGGCGGCGGAATTTTCATGCTCCCTGCTCAATTAGCACAGGTATCCAGTCCGTTAGGGTCCACATTGGCATGGATCGTTACTGGACTAGGAGTTTTTCTAATAGCTTTGGTGTTTGGTAACCTGGCAGTCCGGAAACCTGATTTGAAGGCTGGACCTCAAAGTTATGCTCAGTCTTTATTTAAATCTCCTGTTAAAGGAAGGGTTTCAGGGTATAGCATGGCTTGGGGGTATTGGGCTGCGAATTGGGCTGCGACAGCTTCTGTCATCATTTCATTTGCTGGTTACCTTTCAACGTTTTTCCCTGTGATGCATAGTCCAAAAGTGATTTATACAGCGGGTTCGTTTCAACTTGAACTAGGTAAAGCATTAACGTTTGCGGTATGTTCCGTTGCCCTTTGGGGGATTCAGGCAATCTTGGTAAGAAGTTTTAACAGTGCCGGGAAAATGAATCTTTTTGCTACAGTTACCAAAGTGCTTGGATTCTTATTTTTCATCATTATCACGATATTCATCTTCGATACTTCCAATCTAGGAAACGGAGCTGAATTTTATGATAAGGCGGGAACTGCAATCTCCCTAGGTGATCAAGTGAACGCTGCTGCCATTTCAACATTATGGGCCTTCATCGGTATCGAAGCTGCCGTCATGCTTTCAAACCGTGCCAAGTCACAAAATGATGTAAAGAAAGCGACGATTCTTGGTTTACTAATCGCTGTTGCCATTTATATCGGCATTACTTTATTGACGATGGGTGCCATATCACAAGACGAGTTGAAAATATCACAAAAACCGCTTGTTGACGCACTACAAGCAGTAGTTGGTTCAAGCGGCACGTATATAATGGCTGCTCTAGCCGTCATTTCCTTATTGGGATCGACGATCGGTTGGATTGTCGTTGCCTCGGAAGTTCCTTACCAGGCAGCGAAATCGGATTTGTTCCCGGCCTATTTTGCGAAAGCAAACAAAAATGGCACACCTGTCCGTTCTATGACAATAACAAATATCATGACACAGATATTCTTATTCTCCACTATTTCAGGTACGATTTTGGAGGCTTATAAATTTTCGATGATCGTCGCTACACTCGCTTACTTGATCCCGTACCTTGCATCCGTTCTGTATCAATTGAAACTTGTGATGACCGGGGAAACCTATGACATCATGAAAGGCTCAAGGGTACGTGATGGCATTATTACAATCTTGGCGTTAATCTACTCGATCTGGGTCATCAAGACAGGTACAGCGGATATGAATACATTCATACTAGGCATTGCCTTATATGTATTCGGAATCATCCTATACCCACTCTGGATGAGAAAAAAAGCATAACCTTAAACACCTAGGCATTTTTAAATGCCTAGGTGTTTTTTATATATCTTTCACAATCAATCTGGTTTTCAGCTGTACCGTTTCCCCTGAGCATAACTCCCTCAATCCAGTCAATTTTGCAGGCAAATCCAAATTAGGAGCATTCGTTACCCAAGTATATGGTTCAGGACAGACGAACCCTTCCTGATTGAACAATACCCAAAACTTAAAATGTTGATCGCCTTGATAGATGACTTGTATGCCAGCCTCTTGATCAGTGAGAATGCACTCGTTTTCCGGATTTCTTTCCTTATCATAGCCAAATAAGTCATCAAATTGCCGGCCGTCCAAGCTAATACCGTTTTGGATTTCCAATGTATTGGCCGTTTCACGAATTGCACCTGTGGGCAATGATCTTTCATTCAACTCCCAATGTTTATTGACGGGAAGAGATATTCTGCAATCCTCCCATTTACTCACTGGTCCAAATGGAAAATTGAATACAGTATGATAACCTGCTCCCCACGGAAATGGTTCAATGCCCTTGTTGGTGATTTCCAATTGTATTTCCAATGTTTCATCCCTTAAAGATAAAGACATATTCACAGTGATATCTTGTGGAAAGCTACCTTTCAGATCAAAATCACTGCTTGAGAATTCAGTATTAATCACGATTTCTTTCCCGTTCACTTCCTTTTTGCGGACTTTCCACGGCATGTCATGCAAAAACCCATGAATATGATTGGATTTTTCTATTTCATTGATTGGAAACTTATACGAAGTCCCCTTATATGTAAATTGACCATCTTCTATTCGATTAGGAGGAAACAGGATTGGCATTCCGTATAAAATGGAAGCTTTTTTATACTCCTCCACACTATCCGGAGTTCGCAGCAACTCAATATCCTTATGCTTGTATTTCAATGAAAGCAGATTGCTTCCTAAAGATGGTACAAGGATCGCTTCCACTTTTTCATTGCCGAACTTTATGGCCTTTTCATTTAAAAAAGTGATATCTTCTATATACCCTTTCACTTTTTCTCCTCCTTTGACTTGAACATATATCCATCCTACTTCCACGGACCATTTATTGCAACAAATGGAAAATATATTTCGTCCTTACTCTTTCTAAGTTTGAAATAGTATGTATAATCGAGGATTTTGCTTAATTTACTTTGCTATTTTTCTATTTTCTTTTTATCCTTTTCCTTCTCCCTGACGACTTGTAGCTTTTTAAATAAAAAAAGGATGCCGTTACGGCATCCTTTTTTACTCATCTATTACTTTCACTTACCAAAGCCACTATACCTTCATCATCATCCAAAACAAGTTCAATACCTGAGTATGGATCTTTATTCATATATTCATCCAGCCATAGACGAAGCGCTTCTATCAAGTTGATGGTGATTAACACTTGTTTCCGGCCATCGACAAACGCTTCCGCCGAAAAGCCATAATCATCATCATACATTAATTCCACTTCCACCTCATTAGGTTGTACCTGCTTTTTACGGGCAATGTAAACACAAACCGCATTGATGATATCTTGTTCGGAAATCTTTAGCCTCTCCATGGGTTTGGATCTTCTTTCTTCTTCTTATCTTTGAAATATGTGAATATTTTACGGATTACAACGATTAATACTACAACCGCCATCACGTTGATTAATAGACCAAGTATAGAACCAAGGGCTCCCATATTGGCAAATAGGCTACCAAAAAGTAAACCTGCCAATCCTCCTAGCATAAGTCCTTTCATTAAGCCGCCTTTTGCGAATGTGTTTCCACTCTTGGCTTTATTGGCAGTAGTGGCATCGGATTTCTTCGTTTGTTTATTTTGGAAATTCGAATTATTATTGTTGTTGCTGTTAAAGCTTCTTTTTCCGGACTTGTAACCCCTTGCATCGACTGACTCCGTATGATCCTGGAATACATAAGTGCCGACTGGCGAGAATGCTAGTGTAATTGTAAGTAATGCAGCCATAAATTTTTTCATCATGTTTTTTGCCTCCGTTTAATAGTATGGAATGTTGTTTCATTATATCTTTACCCAGATTACTGAAAGTCCACATCACCTATCCTTATTTTATCTTATAGTATTTACGTTGAATATCAAAATAAGTTTCATTTTTTTTGACTTTTTTTCAAAAAAAATAAGCAGGGGCATTTTCTCCCCTGCTTATTTTTGAACTATTAGTTTACACGAACGACACGGCCGTTGTATACACCTGCCCAATATCCACTATCCATATTGGCAATCGCAACACCTGTTGAACTTTGGGAACCGATAAACTTGCCGCCGCCGACATAAATTCCGACATGCCCATCCGTTTTATAGGTATTGAAAAATACTAAATCTCCAGGTTGTTTTTGACTATCAGATACTTGACGTCCCGCATTTTTCAATGCATCCGTACTGGCTGGAAGGTTCACACCAGCTTGTTTATAAGCCCATGCAACGAATGCTGAGCAATCGAAAAGACCGTTAGCAATATCGGATGCCGATCTTCCGCCACCAAATTTATATGTGGAGTTACCGATATATTTATAACCTGCAGTAATGGCAGAGCCTGTATTTGCACTGCTTGGCTTGCTAGATGTTACGGTTTTACTGGCTGCAGGCTTACTAGCTACCGCAGGTTTATCAGAACTGTTTTTAGATGAATTTGAAGATGATTCAGCTTTAGAAGAACTTTTTACAGAAGCCTCTCCTTTAGACGAACTTGATGATTCTTCGCTAGAAGAACTTGAAGATCCTTCACTGGAAGCATTTGAAGAATTCACTTCTTCAGCAGCACGGTCAAGATCTGCTTTTTCCGATGCTTTACGTTCTTCCTCTTTTTTGATATTTTCACGAATGGAAGCTATTTGTGCTTCTAGACCAGCATCTTTATTCTCTAAAGATTGTTTAAGCGCTTCTGTTTCCGATTCTTTCTTTTCGATCTTAGCCTTCATGTTGACAGTTTCAGCTTTTTGATCTTCAATTTGAGATTGCATGCCTTTAAGCTCTACTTCCATATCCTTAAGGCTTTGCAATTTCTTCTCAACTGTCGCTTGTTTTTTCTCTAAGTCAGCTTTATCCGCTTCCTGCTCGCTAAGAATCTGTTGGTCAGCTTCCACGATAGTAGCTACCGCCCCAACACGATTAACGAATTCACCAAAGCTTTTAGAACCTAAAACAACTTCCAGGTACTCAACGTCCCCGCCGCTCTCTTGGAAAGAAAGTGCGCGCTCTTTCAAGACTTCCTCGCGTTTTGCGATTCTTTCTTCCAACGCTTTAATTTCTTTCTTTAAAGATTCTATGTCTTTTTCGGTGTCATTAATTTCTTGTTTAGTATCTTTGATTTTTTGGTCGTTTTCTTTCATTGCCGATTCGATCTGGGCAATTTGGGCATTCATTTTCGATTGTTCTTTTTTCAATTGCTGAATAACTTGTTCTGCCTCTGAAATATCTGATTGTATTCCAGTACGTTGCGATTGAATATCCGTGATAGATTCAGCTTTTACAGACGGTATGGCAAAAGCGCTTCCTAATCCAAGCATAATTGTCGTGTTCAATACGATAAGTTTTTTCTTCAAACTCATTTCCCCTGCTTTCCTCCCCTTGCATTTCCATCGACCCACTTCTTTTTCTCTATGAAAAATGATTAGTCAAAACAATTTGCTGGGAACTCTTCTCTATTTTTTTTACTCTTTATGTAATCTTCTAAGGTTGAGATAATATTAAATACATTTCTTAAACTCTACTATGTTTTCATCTAAGTCGTAGTATATCATCAGATTTTGTCAAATACGTAATAACAATATTACAATTATATTTCAATTTTAACATTAAACATAAAGATTCGACTTTTTCACGTGATAAAACATCCAATATCTTACATAATCACCTTCACATTTTGATGCTAGACTTTCTATCTAGTGTTTAGCACCAAGGGACCATGGACTATTGGCAGGCAAAAACTCACCACCTGTGAAGGCACGGTAGCCCTTTTGGAACAGATTTCAGCTCATTTACCAATCTTGGAGGAAGGTTTACTGACAGTCTATTAAAAAAAACCGCTTTCAGCGGTTTTTTCGTCAAAATTCGACCCACACTTAAATTCCAGCCATAAAGTCGACAAAAACTTTCAATTCTTTCGGTCGGACGAATACCCTTTCCCCTCTGCTTATTTCCAGATTCAAATATTGTTCCTTCGTCAGTTCGATTTCCAGCGGTTCGTTTGTATCCTGACGAATGACTTCTATCCGGACGATGGGGCCAATTGTATGGATGTGGTCAACTATGGATGCGATCGAATCCTTTTCCGCTGGTTCTCTTTCTATGATAAAGTTATGGGCCCTTACATAACCAGTGCCCGCTCCATCTTCACTGCCCGGGGCATTCATTTCTACATTGCCAGTAACCAATTTCCCTTTATGCACGTTGCCCTTGAATAGATTGACACTGCCTAGAAAATCATAAACAAAGGGATTTTCAGGGTGATCATATACTTCTTCCGGGGTTCCAATCTGTTCAATTTTCCCTTCATTCATGATTACGACCCGATCAGCAACATCCATCGCCTCTTCTTGATCATGAGTCACGAACACGCTCGTAACATTGAATTCATCATGAAGTCTTCTTAGCCAACGACGAAGTTCTTTGCGCACCTTGGCATCCAATGCCCCGAATGGTTCATCAAGCAAGAGGATATTCGGTTCAACGGCAAGTGCCCTTGCCAATGCGACACGCTGGCGCTGGCCGCCTGATAATTGCGATGGATAACGATCTTTATATCCTTCCAGCTTGACGAGTTGAAGCAATTCGGTAACCTTTTGTTCGATAACTTCTTTACTGGGCCTTGTTTTTCTTGGGCGAACCTTTAATCCATAGGCGATATTATCAAAAATGGTCATATTACGAAAAAGGGCATAATGCTGAAAGACGAAACCCACATTTCGATCTTTTACATGCTTATGCGTGTAATTCTCTTCATTAAAAAGGATTTTTCCGTTCTCAGCCTGTTCAAGGCCTGCGATGATACGCAGTAATGACGTTTTTCCCGATCCGGAAGGGCCAAGCAGGGCTACGAGTTCACCGCTCTTTATTTCCAGATCGATGTTTTGGAGTGCTTGATAGGACCCGTAATATTTTGTAACATTTTCAATGATGATACTCATTTCATTCCTCCTACCTTGCTTTGGTCGATTTAAAGTCCGTTTTCCATTCTATGAAGCTTTTAATGATCAACGTTATGATTGCAAAGATGGACATCAGGGATGCAACCGCAAAAGCGGCCGAAAATTGATATTCATTATATAAGATTTCAATATGAAGCGGCATCGTATTGGTCATGCCCCGTATATGGCCTGATACGACCGATACAGCTCCAAACTCCCCAATTATTCTGGCATTACAAAGGATGATTCCATATAAAAGTCCCCATTTTATATTGGGAAGCGTCACATACCAAAATGTCTTGAACCCTCCCGCACCCAGCGTGAGTGAGGCCTCTTCTTCAGACGTCCCCTGACTTTGCATGAGCGGGATCAATTCGCGCGCAATGAATGGGAAGGTAATGAAAATGGAGGCGATGACAATCCCTGGTATTGAAAAGATCACTTTAATGTCAAGTGATTGCAGCAGTGGACCAAGTGTTCCATGTAAGCCGAACAGAAGGACAAAAATCAACCCCGCAATGACCGGTGAAACGGAAAAAGGCAAATCTATCAATGTTATTAAGAAGTTTTTTCCCTTGAAATCATATTTTGTTATCGTCCACGCAGCAACCACTCCAAATATGGCATTGAGCGGCAAGGTGATGAGGACAACGATCAATGTTAACTTAATCGCAGCCACGGCATCAGGATGGGCGATGGCCGCAAAATAAGCTTCGGCACCTTTTTCAAAGGCTTTTACAAAGATTGCGATTAATGGGACTACTAAAAACAAAGTGAGAAATAGCAATACAATGGAAATGAGGATCCACTGTATGGATTTAGGCTCTTTAGTTGCGTTTCTCGTAATAATGACTGGGTGATTCGCTTTTGCAACCACTGAATGATCATGTTCCATCATATCCCCCCTACTTCCCTGAATATCTTTTGCCGGTCCACCATTGTAAGATATTGATGGTCAACAAAATTAAAAATGTAATAATGAGCATGACGGCTGCAACAGCTGTTGCACCTTCATAATCATACTGTTCAAGCTTTGTCATGATGATCAGCGGGGAAATTTCCGTTTTAAATGGCATATTTCCGGCAATGAAGACAACGGATCCATACTCTCCAAGTGCCCTCGCAAAAGAAAGGGCAAAACCCGTCAATATCGCTGGAATCAATTCCGGGAAGATGATTTTAATGAATGTCTGCATTCGATTCGCCCCTAAAGAGGCAGATGCTTCTTCCATCCCTTTTTCGATATTTTCAAGCACCGGTTGAACCATCCGCACCACGAATGGCAGACCGATAAATATAAGGGCGATGATGATCCCTGCGGGAGTGAAAGCGACTTTAAAGCTGAAAAATTGCCCGATCCATCCGTTAGGTGAATACAAGGTGGTCAACGTGATTCCTGCAACGGCAGTCGGGAGGGCAAAAGGCAAATCAACCAGTCCATCGATGATCCTTTTGCCGGGAAACTCATAACGAGTAAGCACCCAGGCAATCAATACACCAAAAACTGCGTTAACAAAGGCCGCAGTTAACGCTGTCAAGAAACTCAATTTATAAGAAGCGAGAACCCTCGGTTCAGTTATGGTCGCCCAAAAATCCGGGAACCCCATTGAAAATGTGTTTAGAAAAACCATCGATAACGGGATCAAAACGATGATGGTGAGATACAGCAGCGTAAAACCCATCGTCAATCCAAAACCGGGTATGGTCCTCTTTTTCGTCTGTTTACCTTCAGTCACTATATTCATCGCTTCGCCTCAACCCTTTTTCTGATTTATGAAGGAGAAGATGTTAAAGCCACACCTTCTCCTTCATGCTTACTGCTGTTGGTAAATCTCGTCAAATGTGCCGCCATCATTAAAATGTGTTTCCTGGGCTTTTTTCCAACCGCCAAATGTATCATCAACAGTCACCATATCGATATTGGCAAATTGGTCTCCATATTCAGCGAGGACCTTCCCATCCCTTGGACGATAGAAGTTTTTCGCGGCAATTTCCTGACCGGCATCCGTATACAGATATTTCAGGTAGGCCTCGGCCACTTCCTTTGTTCCTTTTTTCTCGACCACTTCATCGACAACAGCTACCGGTGGCTCTGCTAATATACTGATTGAAGGGTTGACGATTTCATATTTGTCATCACCAAATTCTTCCAGTGTTAAATAAGCTTCATTCTCCCAAGCGATCAGTACGTCACCGATTCCCCTTTCCACAAAAGTGGTCGTTGCACCGCGGGCCCCTGAATCCAGGACTTCAACATTCTGATAAAGTTTTTTCATGAAATCCTTCACTTTTGTTTCGTTATTATCGAAATTTTTCTCCGCATAAGCCCAGGCAGCCAGGTAATTCCACCTTGCCCCTCCGCTTGTCTTTGGGTTTGGCGTAATGACGGATACATCCTTTTTAATCAGATCATCCCAATCTTTAATGCCTTTAGGGTTATCCTTTTTCACCAAAAACACAATCGTTGATGTATATGGTGTCGAGTTCTCAGGTAAACGTTTTTGCCAATCCTTCGCTAATAGGTTACTAGCTTCATAAATGGCATCAATATCATAAGCCAATGCCAATGTAACGACATCCGCCTCCAATCCGTCAATGACAGCCCTGCCCTGTTTACCAGATCCGCCATGTGATTGTTGTATCGTTACATCCTGACCTGATTCTTCTTTCCAGTGCTTCACGAACGCTTCATTGAATTCCTGGTACAATTCCCTTGTCGGATCATATGACACATTCAAAAGCTCTACTGACTTCGATGTTCCGTCCCCTTTCGTTTTTTCCGAGTTGCATCCAGCAAGTACACCGAAGGCTAAAATCAAACTTGTCAATAACATCAACTTTTTCATGAGCTTCCCCCTCTTTTTACAGCAAAAAAGGCATTCTATTTCCCTTCAATTATTTTTCGGGAGATAGTATGCCTTCAGTTCTCTGATCAGCAATTATTTTGATTTTTGTATATCCTTACCATAAAGCAAAGTTTACCAAGTTGTCAACTAGGTATTGCATGTCCCTTTAATTAAATTCATTCACATTTTGCAGGTTGAAAAATTCCCTAAACGAAAAGGGCTCGATCCACCGGGAAATCGAGCCCTTTTTAATACTTTGCCAATAATTATGAATTTGATGATTTTTGATAAAGCTTATTTTCCACGATATACTGATAACACTGATCGGGCAGTAAATATCGTGGTTCCCCGCCCATTGCAAATTCATCCCTTATATATGTAGAACTGATTTCCATGGAAAGGCCTTTATCAATAAGGTGAAATGTATTGCCATCATCATAATTCCTTAGCAATGGACTTTTGGATATGATTTTCAGCATATCGATTCCATCCCGGGCCATGACGATGAATTTATGATTGGCAATCAATTTTTCCCTGAATTTCCATCGTAAGTGTACCGGCAGCTCCTGATTATCAATATCTTCAAGTAAATCTGCACCCATTATGAAGTAAACTTCGTCTTTTGGAAATCGAGATTTAAAATATTCCATCGTATACCAAGTATATTGTTTACTCGTTCCGGCACGTTCATTAATTTCATAATCACTGACTTCGAATATCGGGTTGCCCCCTATTGCCAGCTTGAGCATTTGCCAACGGTGTTCATTGCTTGTTTTCATCTGTTTATCGATACGGCCATTTGCGCAAGGTAAAAAAATCACCTTGTCCAGCTTAGCACGATGCGCAATGGTGGATGCTGTCCATAAATGCACATTCGTGACCGGATCGAAGGAAGATCCGTAAACTCCAATTTTGCCCATCATTTTATCCCCCTCATCAGCCTTTCTTCTTCACCACGGCCCTGACCGGGCTCCCGTCCCCTGCTTCCAATGCCAGCGGCAATGCAGCCAAATCGTACAGCCCAGGCTCCAGTCCATCAAGGACCAGCCCTTCGAGTATATGAATTTCACAGCCTGACAGTTTATTGTGGGCAGGTAATTCTTTGCTGTCGAGACAGTCGACTGAAGGTAAATCAAGCCCAAGGAGCCTAACCCCTTTATTTGCAAGGAAGGGAGCTAAATCTGGTTCAACCGGTGGAATCCATTCCGGAAAACGGCTAAGGTCCTTCCATTGACCTGTTGCCACCAACAACCGCCGGACCCCTGTCAATTCGATGCCTTCAAAAGCTTTAATGCCAATGCTTTCAGCTGCATCCACCTTTACTACGGTAGCAGTGCCAATATATAAATCAAGATCGAGTTCGATGATTTTTTTTCCATTCTCATCAAAATGATAGGGAGCATCAATATGAGTTCCTAAATGTGTACTCATCCGGATTTCCCCTACATTGACGGAAGACCCTTCAGCCATTGATGAATTCAGCCGATATGAATATTGCGTATCTCCTGGCCAATATGGCGTATTTTCATTGAGGCGCTGAGAAATATCTAACCATTGATTCATGTGTTCCCCCCCCTTACAGTTTGGTCCTTAATGTCCAAAGTTCAGGAAAAAATGGCTGTTCGACCACTTTCTTCAGATAACTTACACCGGACGATCCGCCAGTTCCCTTTTTATTGCCGATGATACGTTCTACGGTGCTCATATGATTGAATCTCCAGAATTGTTGTTGACTACCAATATCAACGAGTTTTTCGGCCAGCTCATACAAATCCCAGTAGTTATGCACATCACGGTAAACGGTCAGCCACGCGCTTTCAACACTTGCATTTTCCTGATAAATGACAGACCAGTCCCTGTTCAATACCGATTGATCAATGGGAAGTCCCCTTGCAGCCAAAGCCCCTATAGCAGCATCATAAATACTAGGTTTATTCAAGGCTGCCATCATCGACTCATAAAGCTCGGGCTGATGACGGAAAACGGCCATTATTTGCGAATTCTTTTGACCCATCGCAAATTCTATCAACCTGTTCTGAAATGATTGAAACCCTGAAGAGTTTCCTAGTTTCTCCCGGAATTCCATATAATCGGCTGGCGTCAAGGTCGAAAGCACATTCCAGGATTGAACTAGTTGCTGTTGAATTCTGGCCACTCTGGATAGCATCTTAAAGGACGGCTCCAAATGTCCTGCCACAATATGATCAGTTGCCGCAGTTAATTCATGGAGGATCAATTTCATCCATAATTCACTTGTTTGATGAATGATGATGAACAGCATTTCATCGTGATGGCCGGAAAGCCGATGCTGACTTGATAAAATTTGATTTAAATGCAGATAGTCCCCATAGGACATATCTTTTTCAAAATCAGTTACCATACTTTCTTCCAAACGATGTTCATCTCTTTGATCCTTATCCATACCATCCCTCTTTCCCTTTACTTTCTTTTGAATTTCGACATCAATAAGTAAACGATGCAAAGAAAGATCAGCCAAGGAACCCCGAACTGGAGTACGATTTTAAATGGGCCAGTGAACCAGGTGGATACCGTCAAAGCAAACAAAAGAAATGCACCCAGAATCGTTAGATATGGAAATCCATACATTTTAACCGGTAATTTGCGGCCCCCTGATTTCTCCCACCTCTTCCTGAAATACAAATGGGAAATGAACACCATGAACCAGGTTAGAATGGCTCCGAACATCGATATCCCCATCATGAATGCATATGAAGTATCCGGAAGCAGGACTTTTACTCCTGCAGCAAGAAATATTCCTAAAGTGGATATGAGAAGGGCCCTTAGCGGGACACCTTTCCTGCTCACTTTTTGAAATAGGGCCGGAGCCTGATGTTGCTCGGATAATGAAAATATCATTCTGGTGGAGGCATATAATTGACTATTCATTGCAGATAAAGCAGCGGTTAAAATAATGAAATTCATTATCCCAGATGCCCCGGGAACATTCAGGATTTCCATTACCTTCACAAATGGGCTCTTATCAATACCGGCAGCTTGCCAGGGAACAATCATTAACATGATCCCGATAGTCAGTACATAAAAAGTGGCAAGCCTGAAGACAGTTGCCTTCAAAGCTTTAGGTACGGCTATATCCGGGTCCTTTGCTTCCCCCGCCGTCACCGCAATCAGCTCAGTTCCTAAAAAGCTGAAGAGCGAAATGAATATGGCGACCCAGAGCCCCCAAAATCCGAAAGGCATAAAACCTCCATCACTGGCATAGTTCTCTACACCGATCCCGCTTGAAGGTTCGGCGCCAATCACCACATAGGCCCCCAGTAGAATGAATATGACAATGGCGCTTATCTTGATCATTGAAAATACATACTCAAAATTGCCGAATGTATTGACACTCGTCGCATTTACATAGATTAGCAGTGCAGCAAAAAGGACAATCCAAATGCTCCCAGGCACAGCCGGAAACCAATATTTCATATAAACAGCGATGGCACTCACTTCGACACCAATGGCAAGAACATTCGCTATCCAATAGGAATACCTCACAACAAAACCCGCAAATGGACTTATATATTTTTCCGCAATGGTTCCAAAGGATCCCGATGTTGGATGGGCTACAGTCATTTCCGCCAAACATCCCATCAGCAGAAGGACAATGAATGCACCTATTGCATAGCTGATAAGTACACTTGGACCAGCCGTTGAAATCGCAAGGCCGCTGCCCAAAAATAACCCGGTGCCAATTGCACACCCCATGGCTATCATAGTGATTTGATTCGATGATAATTCACGTTGAAGCTTATTTTTCTCCATATGTTGCTCCCATTCTAGGCAATGATTCCCCTTTTATTTTCATAGTTTCATATAAATTGCCGTCCATGACCTTCTTTAGTACCTGTACAGTTTCGTAGACTTCCTGAAAAGAGGTAAAAAGAGCGACAAGTGGATGGCACCCACAGAATGACAGGCATCGAATCCTATCATGATTCCACGCCCATGCGCTCCCTTCGTTAACCTTTCCATATCAAGGATCTGACCGCTTCGATATAAAACCGTCGGAAGTACAATCAACGCTATTTCCCCGTTCATCTCGGCTTTTTCATTTGTAAATCCCTATCCCTTCCCATGCCAACCTTATCATTCCGTCAGGATCTTTTTCAATATAATCCTTTTTATCAAAAATCATTGTGTAGTGGTTGGTTTCATCATATTTCGGCCAAATTTCACCTTCCGGGGGGTTGGGGTTTCCATATTTCGCAAAGTTGACCCAATGGCCCTGCATTCTATGGGATACCTTTAGGGCAGCTGACCTTGAACCATATGAAACAATCCGTTTCCCGAATGCCGAGTCGAAGGTCTGGAAAGCAAAAGGGATTTCCATACCATGAGTCGCCCCTAATTTACTTATGCGCATGGCCGCCGTTTTATAATCAAAACGATACATCCATGTTTTTTCAAAGCGGCTGTATGCCTCCGCATACCAAACCGAGGGAATATGGAAAGTCGCATCACGGCCAATTCCTAGTACAGCTTCCTTTTCTGGGTAGTTTGTATAAGCGTTCGTAATTCGCTCTTTCGCCTTCGGATCAGTATTTTCGAACATTTTATGAATCATCGCCGCATTAGTTGGGATTAGAGGGGGGGCCATCTGATCGAATAATGTCGCTTCGTCCCTATTTGTTCCTATAAGCAAGGGTATACCCCCTGTTCTTCCCGATCGAATCGAATCTAGTGGATAATCGGGCAGGAAGTCACCATCTACGACTGGTCCAAATGCTAGGGAGCCCGGCATTTCCTGTGAATTTTCCTGTAAAAGTTGGTGGGAGGCAGCGACAATCTCTTGAACCGGAAGGGTTTTTAGCCGGTGGCTTTCACCCTTTCCAATGCCCAATATCTCAAGGAACCTTTCACTCAATTGGCGCGCAAATCCTTTTCCGTAAACAGATGTCGGAGCAGGACTTTCTGCAATGGCCTGCTTAAAAAGCCCCCTTGCTGAAGGTACAGTAAGTAAAGTCGTCACCGCATTACCACCAGCTGATTCACCAAATATCGTAACATTATCAGGGTCGCCGCCAAAAGCTTCTATATTTTCTTTAACCCATTTCAAAGAAGCAACTTGGTCACGTAAACCTAAATTGTTTTCAAATATTTCCCCTTCACCTGCCAACTCGGTAAAATCCAGATATCCCAGTGCCCCCAGCCTATAGTTGATGCTTACCACGACTACATCTCCATTTTTAGAAAGTAAGTGTCCATTGTACATATCAAGGGATCCAGCTCCCGTTATATATGCTCCCCCAGGAATCCATACCATGACCGGGCGTTTTTTATCATCAGCTCTAGGCGACCAAATATTCAGGAACAAGCAATCCTCATCCATTTTTTCATTTGTGCTCATCCCTGTTCTTACCGCACGATCCATCGACTGCGGGGGAACTGGACCAAAATCCACTGCATCCATGACACCGCTCCAATTATCAACTGGCTCCGGAGAACGGAAACGCAGTCCATCAATCGGCGCTTTCGCATACCTGACTCCACGCCAAACGCATATATCGTTTTCCATAGTACCTTGAAGATGTCCTTTTACCGTCGTAACTATTGATCCAATCATTCCCAATCACC
Source organism: Peribacillus sp. FW305-BF15 (assembly GCF_058783805.1). NCBI lineage: Bacteria > Bacillati > Bacillota > Bacilli > Caryophanales > Bacillaceae > Peribacillus > Peribacillus sp. FW305-BF15. The sequence continues at coordinate 42,341 of NZ_JBYSYV010000010.1, forward strand.
TCTTCATATAGTAGTAGATATGTAAGTTCTTCTTTTTCCATTCCCTTATATCCTTCATCTTTATCGAAAAAAGATCTATATTGTCAGTTCAGCCAAAATAAAGGAATACTATCGTATATAAAGCTCCGGTTATACTCAGGAGTTTGAATTGTTATTTTAAATAATGGTTTTCAAATGACCCGTTCAACAAAAAAAAAGACCCAATCAGGTCTTTTTTTTTTGAACTCGGCAAAAATCTTAGGCAAGCATGGCAAGGATACTCAATAAAGAGCTGCCCCGAACGGAAAGCTGCTGTGCAGCATATGTTAATTGCTGTTCATCGAGCTGTTCCAATAAAGGCTTTAATTCCAGCAATTCATTCTCCAGTCCTCTAAGGTCTGTAGATAGCTTGTCCACCATCAAGAGCACCTGCTCAGAATCAACAGTGGTTTCAGACAAGACTTGTAACCGTTCCTTGATTTCAGTCAAAGGCATATTCTGTTCTTTAAACCGATTAATCATTTGAAGACGATTCAAAGCATCTTCTGTGTAATACCGATATCTTGACCCCGTTTTTTCATAGTTCAGCATTCCTAATTGTGTGTAATAGTCAATGGTTCTTCTCGAAACATTCGCAAGTTCAGCAAGCTGGCCAATCCGATATACATTCATCCAGATAGTCACCTTCTTTAAAAAATCTACTGTTAACGATACTATAACATATCTATCCGAAAAGGTGACTTCAAGATGAAACTATTAGACTACTTTATCCGAATTGCCCTTCAGCTGCTTCTTGGCAAAATACAGGGCATCTTCCTTCGATTTAAAAAAGTGCTGTTTTTCTATTTTATGATACAATCCAGTGCTGAGTAACAATTCCTTTGGTTGCTGCTGAATTCCGGAAATGATCAATTTCCCCTTATATTTTCCGATGCGATTAACGATCGCCAATAGTGCTGCCTCTGCTGAAGTGTCCATATATGTTACCCGGCGCATGCTTAATACCAACACTTTCGTCTTATTATCCAAGTTCTCCAATATCGATGACTCCAGGACGTCTATCGAACCAAAGAAAAGAGGTCCTTCCAAGTTATACACATTGATCTTCGAATCCGAATTATCAATTGGAACAATCTCGGTAATCTCATGACTTCTTTCCCTAACCTTTAACGTGTGGCTCATTTTTGCAATGAAGGTGATGAATGCAATCAATAAGCCGATTCCCACTCCCATGATTAAATCAGTGAAGACAGTGATGAGGAAGGTGACTAGCAAAACCGCAGAATCCGCCGTCTTCGTTTTCAATACATGAGCGAATTCCTTTCTTTCACTCATATTCCAGGCAACAAACATCAATATGGGTGCCATGCTAGCCAAAGGTATATGCGCTGCAAATGGGGAAAGCACCAGCAAAACCAGTAAAACGACAATTCCGTGAATGACTCCGGACATCGGGGAGGCTGCCCCGCTTTTTATATTGGTAGCTGTCCTGGCTATTGCGCCTGTTGCAGGTATCCCGCCGAAGAATGGCGTCGCGATGTTCGCGATTCCTTGACCAACCAACTCTTTATTACTATCATGCTTGGTACCCCCCATGTTATCCGCCACGGTAGCGGATAACAATGACTCGACACCGCCTAACAAGGCAATCGTAAAAGCAACTGGAAGGAGTGTGATAATGACTTCCACTGATAGCTCCGGCACTTGGAATTCCGGAAAACCTTTCGGAATCGCTCCATACGTAGAACCAATCGTAGCCACCTTATCGGGAAATAAAAAGTAAGCTGCAATTGTGGAAATCAGCAGACCCAGAAGCGGTCCTGGCACTCGTGGCAAAAGTCTAGGTGCCAGCAGTATGACGACCAAACATATAATTGCAACAATCACACTATATAGATTGATCGTGTCTGCTTTAATCACCAGTTCCTTCATGTTATCCATGAAAGCTTCATGTTTTTCCACTTTCATACCAAGGAAGTTAGCAATTTGCCCTGAAAAGATTATTATCGCAATTCCTGTTGTAAATCCAATGATGACAGGACGGGGAATGAACTTCATCAAATTACCTAACTTAAGCAGACCCATCAGGACTAACATTATCCCCGCTAAAAACCCGGCAATAAGCAGGCTTTCATACCCATATTGCATAACGATTCCAAATAATAAAGGAACGAACGCCCCGGTCGGCCCGCCAATTTGATACTTGGAGCCACCCAAAATCGAAATGAGGATTCCTGCGATGATGGTCGTATATAACCCGTATATCGGTTCGACGCCTGAAGCAATTGCAAAAGCCAGTCCTAAAGGAATGGCTACAACCCCTACGACCAATCCTGCCGTCACGTCTTTTTGAAAACCCTTCATGTTATATCCTTGAAATCTAGAATCTTTTATCATCTTTTTCAAACTCACATCCTTAATCGTTTTTTAAGATTGGAATCTAGCATCATCATGAAAATGACATTCTTTCATTTTAGAGGGAGTTACTTGTTTGAAATTAATCAAATTATTGTAGGCATTTTTCAACGGGACAAACCAAGCGGGGGACTTTTCAAAACTAAGAAATAATAGTCATATATAATCTCCTTTTGTAAGGTTATTTGACATGGTCTCGACCATGCTTCAACATTATACAGTAAAACGTAAAACTGTACATTGTTAGAAACGTTAACATTTGTTTACAACTTTTTGAATATTTTTACATTAATATTACAATCCGGGACCATTTTTCCAGTCTAGTTAATTTGAAGCCGGAGATTCAGACTACGAATTAGGAGGTTTGAACTTTGGTCTAATTCCCCATACCGGAAACTTGATCAGTGAACAATGGAAAAAAGCATGTTTTGAGAAAGATTGCTCAAAACATGCTCTTCCCTATACAAAACCTCTTGATTAAAATAAAGAGGTTTTCTAAGTTTGTAGACAAAAGTAGTTCTATCTAAAGTTAAGTTGATTGGAGCGGGTGTGCGAGACTCCTGCGGGAATAGCGCGTAAGGGCCCCGCAGGCGCAAGCCAAGGGCGGGACCGCAAGCGGAAAGCGAGTGCCTGGAGCGGAAATCAACGTCCAAATTGTGCAAGCCATAAAAAAACTATAGGCCCAATCATGTAGACCGGGACCTACAGTTTGTAGACGGAAAACTTATCTTTCATCAAATGATATTCCCAAACCAACACCTTCAACTCTTCAGGTTTGGTTTCTAATTATATGCTATAACAAAGTTGATTGGAGAGAAAGGTACGAGACTCCTGCGGGAATAGCGCGTCTTGGGAGACCCCACAGGCGCAAGCCGAGGAGGCTCGCGGACCGCCCGCGGAAAGCGAGTGCCTGGAGCGGAAATCAACGTCCAAAGTCTAAAAACCAATAAAAAATCGTAGACATACTCGATTTTCATTGAGTTTGTCTACAGTCTGACAAAACCTCTTGATTAAGATCAAGAGGTTTCCTTTCAATTTACAGCTCCTCTCCTCTTGTCTCGATAATATGCTTATACCAATGAAACGACAGCTTCTTTTTCCGTTTTAACTGATCATGATGATCCACGTAAATAAATCCGTATTGCTTCTTATACCCGTTTAACCAACTTAAAAGGTCAATGACAGACCATGCGTAATACCCTTTTAAATGGATGCCTTCTTTGATTGCACGTTTAATCACTTTTAAGTGTTCCTCAATATACTTAATGCGCGGAACATCTACTACTTCACCATCGATAATCGGATCCTCATCACCAAGTCCGTTTTCTGTAACATACATTTTAATATCGCCGTAACGTTCTTTTAACATATGCAGCCCATCTAAAAATCCTTCAGGTGAGATTTCCCAACCCCATTTTGTATAGGTTTTATCTTCCATTTTTACAGTCCGATAAAAGCCATCAAAAGACGGGTTCCCTGGAGCCAGAGTAGATGTTTCTCTTGAATGCTCCATGTTTGAAACGGCTTCCAGGTATTTTTCTACCCGAATTGGCTGGTAATAATTGAGTCCAATAAAATCATTTTTTTCCGCATTCCTTTTTAGCGTATCCAGTTCTTCTTCTGTCCAACTTGGTGTCCAGCCTCTCTCCTTTAACTGCTCAACTACATAAGCTGGATATTCACCTTTTAAAATTGGATCATAATACCAAAAGGTTTCATATTCATTGGCATGCCGAGCAGCTAATACATTTTCATGTTTGTCATCAATACTATAAGCTGGCAGGAATACATGGGTAATCCCAATTTCACCGTAATGATTCAGTGCCTTGTATACCTCTACCGCTTTGGCATGTGCATAAAATACATAATGTGTCGCTTGAAAGTATTTATTTTCATCGTTTTGGATTCCAGGCGGGTGCGCTCCTTTTAAATACCCTAAACCGCAAAACATAACCGTTTCATTAAACGTGATCCAATGTTTGACTCGGTCTCCGAATGCGCGAAAACAAATCTCCGCATACTTGACGAATGCTTCAGCTGTTCGCTTATTCGTCCATCCCCCATCTTGTTCAAGCGTCAAAGGCAAATCCCAATGATACAGGGTAACAAATGGGACAATCCCATATTTTAAGCATTCATTAATCACATTATTATAAAATTCCAAGCCTTTTACATTGACTTCCCCATCACCTGTTGGCAAAATACGGGCCCATGAAATGGAGAAGCGATATGATTCAAGTCCCATCTCTGCCATTAATTTAATATCTTCCTTGTAACGATGATAATGGTCTATCGCTACATCCCCATTTGTACCTTCAAATGTTTTCCCCGGAATCTTTGAAAAAACATCCCAATTCGTTATACCTTTACCATCTTCATCCCATGCTCCTTCTATTTGAAAAGAAGCAGAAGCTGCTCCGAATAAAAAATCGTGTGGAAATTTCATTAAAAATCCTCCCTTTTCATACCTGCTTATTAAATTGATAATAATATATTTTATTCATTGGTACAAATATTATTTTTAGTTCACGTAAAACATAAGCCTTATAGATAGTATTTACTATCACGGAATGATTAAATCCAGAATTCCGTTGAATCAATCTCTCTTTTTCTAGCAAAAGATGATCGATACTTAGTAGCATATGAACATACAAAAACCCGTCCACCTTTTGGGGACGGGTTACACATATTAAAGATGTTAGCAATCATTCCACTACCGGGAGCCAACCTTTTATCCCGATCAACTTTTCCCAAAGCGGATCTGGAATGACCAGTTCACCCTGATCTTTTTTTGAGAGGGTAGTCCGTATTTCCGCTTCTTTTCCAGACCTGATTTTTTCAATCCAATGCGGTTCCATAAGAAGTTCACGGCCAAGGGCGATAAAAGGGACCCCCGTTTCCATGGCTTCTGCAACTTCATCGGGTGTATGCAGTGAACCTACACCGACCACCGGGATACGATTACCTACTTTATCGTAAATTTTAACGATGCGCGACTTTGTCCTATCACTCTCACGGAATGAGCCATTCCAGAAGTGACCTACCGATATATGTAGATAATCCAGGTTTTGATTCGCTAATCTATCAACGAATTGGATCGTATCATCTAAAGTGATTCCAGGATTGCTGCCTTCTTCAGGAGAAAGGCGGTAGCCAATTATAAACGGCTTTTCTGCATGCTCGGCAACCGTTCTCTCGACTTCATTCACAATGGTAAGCGGGAAAATCAATCGTTTTCCCAATGTTCCGCCCCATTTATCTGTACGGCGGTTCGAGTGTGGCGAGAAGAATTGTTGAAGCAAGTAAGTATTGGCACCATGGATTTCCACACCATCGAAACCTGCTTCGATGGCCCTTCTTGTTGCTTCGCCAAATGCCTTAATAACGTCTTGTATTTCATCTTCATTCATTTCCCGCGGTACAGGTGCTTCCTCGCTGGAAGCAATGGCACTTGCAGAAACAGGTTGGTTATCAGGCAATAATTCCGGCGGACTTTGACGGCCTCCATGATATATTTGCAGGATTGCTTTTGACCCGTTGGACTGAATCGTTTCAGCTAGTTTTCTCAAGGATGGGATAAAGGAATCGTCATCTGCACCTAGTTGGCCTGGGAATCCCTTGCCTCCAGCAGATACATAGGCACATGCCGTGACAACCGCACCTACACCAGCCGAGCGCTCAGCGTAATAGGCCAGTTCATCATCGGTTACAACCCCTTGGTCATCCGAAGAATAAGTGGTCATAGGAGCCATCATGATACGATTTTTCACTTCTACCCCTGATGGAAATATATATGGTTGAAAGATCTTTTCGTATTTTTGATTCATGCCAATCCTCCCCCTTTACTATTAGTGGTGATGATGTCCATGCGGTTCTTTAGAAGGATTCGTGATTTCAAAGCCTTCTTCTGGAACATAAAAATATTTAATCCAGACACCATCCAGAAATTCTTCACGTGAATCAAGCAAAATATCGATATCTTTATCTGTTTTTACGATTTCATCATATTCTGCCGGTGTATCAAGCTTCATGTCATAATGGGCATGATCGCCATGCATATGGGTGATATATACACGAATCATTTTCCCTTCGGCTTCTTCAGTGCTCAGCATTTTTTGTAAGACCTTTGCTGCATTGCGATTTATTTTACAATTCATGTCCATTCCTCCAACAATAAAATTATCCCTGTACTGAGTTCTACCCAATTAAGGGTTATCAGTAACATCCATTTTTCCCCTTCATGATTGGCCTTATCCGCGGTCTGAAGGAAAGACGATGCCGATTTGCCTTCTTGCTTCATCCATGATTTCCATAGTCAACAGTGAATTCGAATATGTATTTATTTCGGATTCCATTTTCCCCTGCTGTATCAAATCAACAAATTCCTTCGCTTCATAATACATGGTAGGCATATCCTGTTTAACGGAAATATTTTCAGTGGTTCCATTCCGATACTGAATATCCACCGCTTGCGGTCCTGAAATTTTCTGAATGAGGATGCTTCCATGTTCACCTTGAATTTCCGATGGCAAATTGGACTCAGTAATTTTGGAAAACATGACGACTGCCTCCATTTCATCATAGGAAAGCAGAATCGTACCTTGCCCATCAACTCCTGATTCAAGCATCGTTCCTGATGCCTGCACCTTATTCGGTTTACCGAACAGTACAACAAGTGGATAGAGGACGTAAATGCCTAAATCCATTAAAGAACCACTGGAGAATTTCGGGTTGAATGCATTCAGCACAGTTCCTTGTTTATATGAATCATAGCGTGATGAAAATTGGCAAAAGCTTCCCGAGAAACGCCTAATCTTCCCGATTTTATCCAGATTGCCCTTTATACTTTCGAAATTCGGCATGATGGTCGATTTCATCGCTTCCATCAATAGCACATCATTTTGTTTTGCAGCCTCAATCATTTCCCTTACTTCAGCCGCATTTGAGGCCATTGGTTTTTCACATAATACATGTTTTTTATTTTGTAAAAATAACACGGCTTGCCTGCAATGATGAGAGTTAGGGCTTGCTATATACACAGCGTCGATTTCATCGCTGCTGGCCATTGTTTCTAAATTCGTAAAAGTCGTATGTACTTCGTATTTATTGGCAAATTCCTTCGCTTTCTCCTCTGTACGTGAATACACGGCAGTTAAGGATAAACCCTCTACATGCTTTGCAGCCTCCAAAAATCGTTCCGTGATCCAATTTGTACCTATTACCCCTAATCTTATCAACAACCTATCCCCTTTCAAGCTAACTTTATCATGTCCTCAATATACAGACATTTCACTGAAAAACAAAGTATATTGAACACTCGCAATTGCTTAAATTGGATTTTTTAGGCAATATTAGTTTATAATTTTTCTATATTACCACTGCCATGATGTTTCTACATACTCCCAAATTGGGAATAGAAGACTTAAAAGGAGCGTGTGAAGTTTATGACAGAATTAATGAAAAACAAAGTTGCCATCATTACCGGTGGGGGATCGGGAATTGGCCGGGGCGCTGCACTGAAACTAGCTGAAAACGGCGCGAACATCATCTTTTTTGATCGTACAGTCGAAAATGCCGAAAAAGTGAAGGAAGAAGTGGAGAACCTTGGCCGAGAGGCTTTAATCATTAAAACGGATGTTTCCAAAGCTGAGCAAGTTGAACATGCCTACAAGACGGCCCATGAACATTTTGGGAAAATTGATTTTGTATTTGCAAACGCAGGCATCAACGGAGTGATTGCCCCTATAGAAGACATAAAGCCAGAAGATTGGGATCAGACACATACCATTAACCTCAAGGGCACCTTTCTCACCATCAAATACGCCATTCCCTACATGAAGGAATCAGGCGGCAGCATCGTGATCAACAGCTCCATCAACGGAAACCGATATTTCAAGAATTTTGGTTTTTCCGCTTATAGTTCATCCAAAGCTGGTCAAGTCGCTTTCGGAAAAATGGCTGCACTCGAATTGGCAAGATATAAAATCAGGGTAAATACCATTTGTCCCGGCTCCATCGATACGAACATTGACAATAACACATTCCCGGAAGAAGAAAACCTTAAAAAAATCAGGATTCCCATTGAATATCCCGAAGGCTCCCAGCCCCTGGCAAGGAAAGCGGGGACTGCCGAACAAGCTGGTGATCTCGTATTGTTCCTAGCATCAGACATGTCCTCCCATGTTACGGGCACGGAAGTTTATATCGATGGAGCGGAATCACTATTATGAATCAAAAAGGCAAAAAGCTGAAATCCACATCAGGATTTCAGCTTTTCTTTTTAAGCAACTCGCCTTAACCCGCAACGGGCAAGGAGTAAATAAGCGCACATGGCGATGACATGACAACTTACCATCACAATTCCCATCGGCAAGGGAGACTCACCTGAACCTAACCCCACCAGGGGAGCCATTAGCGATCCTAATATGAAGGGAAGCAAGCCAATTAAAGCCGAGGCACTGCCTGCCGTTTTTTTCTGATTTTGCATCGCTAAAGAAAAACTCGTTGTACCGACAATACCGACGCTGGAGACGGAGAGGAATAAAGCAGCCAAGATTCCGGCCAAGCCCATTTCGAGAAGAACTGAGGCCAGAAGTAATATTCCACCAAACAAAGCTAGGCATAACCCCATTTGAAGCAATCTTTCTTCTTTAACCTTGCCTGCCAGCTTCCCGGCAACTTGTGAAGCGATAATGATCCCAACCCCGTTTATTGCAAAAATCAGGCTGAAGGTCTGTGGGGAAACCCCATAAATGTTCTGGAGAACAAAAGGCGATCCGGAAATATAAGCGAACATTGCAGCACTTATGAATCCTTGTGCAAAAGCATAGCCCATAAAAACACGATCCTTCAATAAGTTCCCAAAAGTCCTGATCGTATCATTTACCCCGCCAGCACTCCTGTGATTGGACGATAAAGTTTCCTTTATCCCAAAAAATGCAGCCGCAACCATAATGATACTTAATACTGAAATGACAATAAAAACGCCCCGCCAAGAAGTGAACTGCAAAAGTTGACCGCCAAAAACCGGAGCCAATATCGGTGCCGCCCCATTCACCAGCATTAACATGGAGAAGAACTTGGTCAAATCCGTTCCTGAAAAAAGGTCACGAACTATGGCCCTTGAAATGACAATGCCTCCCGCTCCCGCAATACCTTGGATAAAACGTAATAATAAAAGCAATTCAATGGTTGGAGCAAAAGCGCATAACAGAGATGAAATGCAATAAATGGATAAAGATATGATTAACGGTGAACGCCTTCCTTTTGCATCACTTAGAGGCCCTAAATAGATTTGGCCCAAAGCCAACCCTAACAAGCAGGCAGTCAAGCTTAGCTGCGCTAACGACGTACTGCTTTTCAGATCCTCTGCCAGTGTGGGGAGACCCGGTAAATACATATCAAGTGACAGTGGTCCGATCGCTGCAAAAGACCCTAGCATAAGAGCCATCAACAGCCTTTTGGATTTAGTCATTTCGTTGCCTGATGATATCGTTTCCTTCATTTCAATCATTATTAACCCTATCCCTTTCAACTAATTGTTCTTCCTAATAAACTCGACTTTCTTTATTTTACAAAAGATCGGCACAATTTACGATAAGTATGCTCCACTTGAATGGGATTCTTCCTTTCGGCACTCAGGTAAGCACAGGTGCATCAAAACTCAGAAATCTTCTAAAAAGGACAAATCATATTTCAGAAAATATCATTTGAGAATACTGCGAACCAAAGAAACACTATTACATTCCTCATAAAAAAATGACCCCATTTTTGGGGTCATTTCAGATTGTAGACAAACTCGATGAAAATCGAGTTTGTCTATTTTTATGGCTTGTACAATTTGGACGTTGATTGGAACGTAGGGCACTCGCTTTCCGCGGGCGGTCGGCCCTCGGCTTTCGCCTGCGGGAGTCTCGAACACCCGCTCCAATCAACTTTGTCTTACCTTTTAGTTAGAACACTTTTGCCTGGAGTCATTTTTGTTTTAACATAGAAGTATTAAAACTTGAGGTGATGAGGATGCTTTCTAAACATGATTCTATTCAGCGAGATCAACTTGAAGTGAAGAGAGCTTGCCTGCAGTTTTTTTATTTAAAAAAGGTTGCCGGTGATTTCAGAAACCCGCTCCCTTTCCGCCGACTGTCTGCCAAGCCTCCTTGACGCAAGCGTCGGTGGGGTCTCGGCAAGCCAGTTATTCGGCAGGAGTGTCGCAAATTTCTTCAATCCAATAAGGGTTATAGTAAAAAAACATGAAGGATAGTCTATTCTTGTTTTAAAATCTTTGTTCGGGATGAAACCAATCCGAACCCCATTTTAGCGTCATTTTGATTTATTCAACAATACTAAATTACGGGGAGTATCACCAGATAATCCGTCCACCAAGTTTTGTACAGCAAGAGTTGCCATTTTCATTCTTGTGGCAATGCTAGCACTCCCGATATGCGGTAATGTAACCACATTGGGCAAAGTTAGCAGCGGGTGGTCCAGAGGGACGGGCTCTTCTTCGAATACATCCAATCCAGCCGCCCAAATCTCTCGATTTTCCAGCGCCTGGTACAACGCTTTTTCATCGATAATTCCGCCTCTTGCGGTATTAATGAGCACGGCCGTCCCTTTCATCAATTCCAGCTGCTCCTTGCCAATCATATAAGCCGTTTCCGCTGTGAGCGGCAGCATGACACAAACGAAATCCGAGATTTGGAGCAATTTTTCAAGGGGCTGATATTCGATTCCTAACTCTTTTTCCTGTTCATATTTACGGCTTCGATTAAAATAAACTAAGTTCATATCAAATCCCTTAGCTCTTTTTGCAAGGGCTTCCCCAATTCTGCCTAACCCGATGATACCCAGCGTTGCACCGTGTACATCTTGTCCTGTAAGCTGCATCGGCGACCATGTTTCCCACTTTCCACTCCTTAAATAATCTTCTGCCTCCATCATCCTCCTTGCCGTTGCAAGCAGTAAGCCGAAGGTTAAATCAGCTGTTGTTTCCGTTAAAACCCCCGGTGTGTTCGTTACCATGATGCCCCGTTTTGTTGCACTTTGAACGTCAATATTATTATGGCCCACTGCCATATTCGCGATGATTTTCAGATTGGGTGCCTGTTCAATCAGTGACTCATCGATTTGTTCCGTCAATAAGCAAAGCAGCCCCTCGACTTCTTTCATTTCTTCTAAAAGGACTTTTCTAGGGACCGGTATATCCTCTTGATCCCACATCCTGACATCATAATTCCGACTAAGACCTTCGATGATTTGTTCTGGCAATTTCCTTGTAATATAAATTTTTGGCTTCAAACCAAAACCTCCTATACCGTTTCGTTCCATGGAACACATTCAGTTTTCATTACAATAATTAAATTTAAAGAATATTGGCTAAATGACTAGCTTGTTTATTCAATTTTAAAATAAACTAGATAAATAGACCATCCATTTCCAATCAATCTTACTATTAAATTTCTTGATTGCCTGGAAGCTTCCGCTTGACAGTTTCAATTCATTCAACCAATCATGGAATAATAACCATTTACATCTATTCGGTCATTAGTAATATCGCAATTTTCCAGATAAAGTTTATCTCGATTTAGGAGGATATGGGACGTTCATGAAAACGAATACAACATTTAAAATTTATCCAATTATAGCTCCAAGCGCTTTATCTTTAAAAAGTATAAACTTTTATTTAGTTAAACAGGATGAATCTTTAACATTAGTCGATGCAGGTATGAATTATGATGTTTGCTGGAATGCACTGCAGCAAACATTAAACGAAAATGGATTTACAGTTGGGGACATCACGGAAATTTTGTTGACCCATCACCATGGAGACCATGTTGGTTTGGTCAACCGGATTACCGAACTCCATCCGATTCCAGTTTATGCCCATTCTAAATCCATTCCCCGTTTAAAAAGGGACCCTGATTTCTTAAGTATGAGAATTGAATTTTATAAACAGCTATACCTTGAGATGGGCTGTGGTGAACTTGGAGATAAACAAGTGGCTTACCTATTCAACGCGGTCGATAATAATAAAGATCAAAAACTGAATGGTGACATCATCGCAATCACGGAAAAACACTGGCTGAATTTTGAAGTGGTCGAATTTCCCGGGCATGCCCCGGATCAAATTGCTTTCCTTGACCGAGAAGGGAAACGGCTTCTTGCCGGTGATTTATTGATTGAACATATCTCAAGCAATGCCTTGATCGAACCTGATGAAAACGGTAATAGAATGCTGACTCTTGTAGATCATATCGATTCATTAAAACGATGTTCAGCATTACAGGTGAATCTCCTATTTCCTGGTCATGGTAACGTGATTGAACAACCCGGTCATCTGATTGAAAAAAGACTCAACAGCATAGAGAGGAAATCACAAAAGATCCTGGCCTTGATAGAATCCGGAATTTCTACAGGCAATGAACTGGCAAAGGAGTTTTACAAACAAAAGTATATAGCAGAATTCCCGCTCGTCATGTCAGAAATCATCGGCCATTTGGATTATTTGGAATATCAGGGGAAGGTCACGAAACAACTCGTTGAAAATGTAGTTCATTATCAAGCTAAATGACATCAAAAAAGGCTGAATTGAAAAAGTCCCCACTTAGCAGGGACTTTTTCATGGAAAATGTACAAAATAATTGAATCTGAAATACTAGGCCTTTTTGGGTGTTTTAATGAATCTAACAGGAAATCGATTAGAATGTGAAGAATTTATTATCTGAATATTAAATATTTTCAGAATAGGGGATTTGCTGTGAAAAGAAAATTTTTAAAGGTTTTAAGTTCAACAGTAGTAGCCGCAACATTACTTGGCCCAAATGTCAGCTTAGCTGAAAGAGGACCAAATCCGACAGGTGGAACGAACCTTTCTACCGAAGCATTCCTAAATTATGACGAACTTGTAAAAGAATTAAATCAACTTGAGCAAGCGAGTGCAGGGATAGTCAATGTAGAAGTGGCCGGAAAAACGAATCAGGGCCGTTCCATTCAAAAAGTGACTGTCGGTCATGGTGACAAAGTCGTTCTTATTCAAAGTGAAATTCATGGAAATGAAAAAACAGGAACTGTCGCGTTATTGAACATTCTTAAAAACCTTGGTCAAAGTAACTCGCCTGAGGTAAAGAAAGTTCTTGATGAACTAACAATTGTTGCCATTCCAATGATGAACGTAGACGGCTCAGAGCTTGATCGTCGTGGAAATGAGATGAAATGGTCTGAAGTTGTCGGTAAATTCCCCCAACTTTCTAATGCAAAACCTACTTGGAACTATTACACTACTCCCAGATCAGGAGACGACTATGCTAGCAAACCGGGATTTGATGTTAATCGTGACTTCAATCCAGACCTAAATTATGTACCAAAACCTCAAGACTTCCCGGGGGCATCTGAAAAGCCAGGCTGGTTTATTACCCCCGAAGCGCAAACGCTCCGTGACACATATAAAGGGTTAAAATCGAAATTCGGGAAAGTGGATGTTTTTATCGATCTTCATCATCAAGGATTCCCATATCTCGAAGGAACTGATGAGCGTGCAACTATGTCAATATCGGGTAAATTCGTTCCTAACCCAAGCACTCCAGAAGGTGCTAAATATGCAGAGTATGCAGATGATTTCAAATATGATTTCTCCCGTCAGTTAACACTTACTGCGTATAATGCACTGCAAGCAAAAGGGAATTCAGTTTTCACAAATATTTCATTATATGATCAATCCATTGACCTGCCAGGAACTGCTTTAGGGACGTTTGCTTTAAACGGAAGTGGGACGGTTCTATTTGAAGTTAGTGGTCAAACACAAAACTTTGGGCAAAAAAAGAATGGCCAGCTCGTAAAAACGGTTGAAACGGGGCTAATGGGTATTATCAATGGCGTAACAGATGGATCGGTTCATAATCTTAATCCATCAGACTATGAAAAAATTCCTGAAAGTTCATCTACACCCGGAATCTAGTCGATTTTGAAACTTAATTATAAAGGGGACTTGTCCGCCATCTGGCATCGGTTGAATATCGAAGCCAGATGGCAGCAAAGCTCTTTTTATTTGTCTAATTGACACTGAAATTTCAGCCTTTTCTTGCTGAAGATACTTACACGCACACGACAATCTCTCTGGAAAAAATGCCTTTCCTGGCAACACATCGATCAGCAATCTCAAATCCAGCTTCTTCAATCATATGATCCATCGTATCGATCGTTACGACAACGACCTTATCAGCAAAGCTCCTTGCGTGCTTAAGGATTGATAGCTGATCCTCCGGCGTCGCATGTGTATATAGATTATAAGGCATATCGATAATCGCTACATCATATTTACTGGTGACCTCCGAAATCGGACCTGTAGTTACATCACCTTCGAGTCCGAAATAGGCAATGTTCTCCCTTGAACCGTCGGTAACAAGCGGGTTGATATCCCGGCCATCAATATTGATCCCCATCGAAAGGGCTTCCACCAATACCGTTCCAATTCCGCAGCATGGATCAATTGCCTTCACCCCATCCGGATGTGGAACGGCAATGTTGGCAATGGCCCTCGCCACTCTCGTGCTAAGCGCTGTTGAATATTCACGGGGCTTCTTCATATGTTTTAACCAAACCGCTTCAGGTTTGACATACTTCCCAAAATACCAACGACCGCCAAGCGTCACGATTCCAAAGACCTGATCAGGGTTACGCACATCGGCATTTCCCTGAATGTGCCAGCCAATCTGACGTTCAATTTCACGCTGTCCATCATAATCTATCTTTGCTTCTTTATTCAAATCATTAATTTTCACGAATAATACTTTGAATGTCGAGTCAGGCAAATGAATACCTTTTACTTGCTCAACGATTTCGGATATGCTTTCCCCTTCAAACATGATGTCGACCCGCCCTTTTATAAAAGGGCTCCTGCTCGGTTCAATGGCTATATCACTTTTCAAAATATCCCCTGAAGTCTCAAAGCCAAAGAACGAGCGCATCTCCATTTTAGATAATGAGCGTTCGTCAGGGGTGCATGTAAATGTATATATATATGCCGGTCTGCGGCTATGATTAGTCAATCCATTCCCATCCTTCATTACTTTAGATTATACCTTTCTATCAAACATAGCTGTAATAGTATAGAAAAGCAAATGGAATCGTGCAGAAAAAAACAGGAATGCTTTTTATTCAGCATTCCTGCCACTATATTTTTCATTGTTCCATCTCTAAACGAAAGGAATTATTAATCCAATTTATACAGGTGGCTATTTATATACTTCGCACGGGCCTCAATGAATTTCAGGATGAATTCGGGCTCATCATCAAATTTCTCCTTATTCCCCTTGATATATGGATCTTTTGATACATATGGCCTTAATTGATCATGCATTTCCTGAATGATAGGTTTCATATAGGCCACGGTATAATGATTGTTCAAAATCTCCTTAAGAAGTTCTTGGTACCTGACACGAAATCCCCTTACATCAAGGATTCTAGCAGTCAATGTATTGAACCCCCCGATTCCCACATAATCCTCTTCCATCACTTTCCCGTTAACATCCCTGCCCCATGTCGCATCATAATCCCATGGAATCATTTCAAATAGACCGGTATCTCCATTTCGATACAAAGCATAGTTATGAACGAACCCATCATAGTTTTGCGTGAATATGACACCGGCCAGCCAGCGCAGATACTTTTCCACATCGACATATTTTACGATTTCCTTTTCAAAATCCACTCTTGAAATTGTATTGATTTGGAGGATCAGCTCTTGTAAATATAATTCCTCCTTTTCTGTCCCGCATTTTTTTTGATAGCCCATCTCCAATGATTTTTTGATTCCTTTATCCAAATCGCTCATCAATGAGAAATTGGCATCACCATCCACTGCATAGAAAATGGACCCATTGGGGAGCCCCCTTTTCTTCAAATAATATTCATCCACTGATTCCAATTCCAGATATATTCCCTCGTCCTTTCCGTTTAGATTTAGGAAAACGAACTGGGCTTTCGGTGATAAAGTCCCTATATCTGCAAAAAAATCTAAAGATAATTTATTCCTTAGTAAAGATTTATCTTTATATTCGGCATTTAAATGAACTTCCTTGGCATTCTTAAAAGTATTAGGTTTATAAAAGACTACATTATAGGATTTTTTCCGAAAACTTCGGATATGTGAGCCACGGTAAGCAATATCAATATCAAGTTTTTTTTTGTTGATCGTTAACTTTGCAGGTAAAGGATCATTGCACCATATATCTCTGCGAAGCTCCATTAAATTAACTGGTGGAATAAAAAGCTGATACACAGGCAGCTTCTTGTCAGCATTCATATAACCTAACCCTTCCCTTTCACTTTCCTATTAAATTATGGAAAAAAAGCGAGGGGTGTCACCAAAAACAAATATTTAATAAAAATGTGCTATTATCTCTGGCATATTACGTACAAGCGCATAGTTTAACGTATAGAAAGGGGGATATATAAATATGTCTGACATTAATCGTGATATACAAAATGCGGTGGATAGAGCTAATTCCTTCGGCTTAAGCGATTTCATGCATAATGACCCATGTTCAAAAGGCCGTTCTTCACGTAAAAACAACAATAACAGGCGAACTTCCCGCAGAAGCACTAAACGTTGCACGAGCAGGAATCGGTCCACTTCCGGCACGCAAAGGCGCTCTTGCTGGAAACGGAGATCTACATGCAGCACACAAAGGCGCACTAGCAGAAGGAGGTCCACTTGCAGCACACAAAGGCGCACCAGCAGGAGGAGGTCCACTTGCAGCACACAAAGGCGCACCAGCAGAAACCGGTGTTCCATATGCAGCAGACAACGGCGCTCCAACAGAAACCGGTGTTCGTCCAACCACTGCAGTTGGCTTTGCGGCAATAACTTTCGCAATAACCGGAAAAGGTGCTTCTAGTTTCATGGTACCGTTTTAATGTACAACTAATATTTTTTTACTGGATATTAAGCTTTACTTTAAAGTCCAAATTCTATAAAAAAACACAAAACTCGTCCTATAGGGGCGAGTTTTGTGTTTTTAAAATTAGGCTCTTTTCGTAAAGATTGTTGTTTTTAAAACGAAACGATTTAAGGTTGATTGGAGCGGAAGTGCGAGACTCCTGCGGGAGCAGCGGGACAGGTGAGACCCCACAGGCGTTTACGCCGAGGAGGCTCACCGCCCGCCCCGCGGAAAGCGAGCATCTGGAGGGGAAATCAACCACAACTCACTACCTGGTAAATAGCAACAAAGTATGGGAAAACAGCCTAAAATTATCACGATCGTTATATCCATTCAAATGTCCCGTTCCTTAAACAATAAAAACACGGCCATTTATAATGACAGTGGACTTATTTGCCATGTACCTGAACCTATAAAAAAGGATCCTACCCTCTTACATACGGTAGGACCCTTTTCGGTTTCACTTATTTAACGGAGACCAATTCGAACTGTGCATACACATCCTTCAGCCCTGCTTGAATGGCTTGACCAGCCTTCCCACGATAATGATTTTGCACACGATCAATCAATTCTTCGATACCATCTTTCAGGCAATAACCGCGCAGCAGTTGTCGGATGAATTCCCTGCCATGCTCTGTAGCAAGCGTACAGGAAGCCTCGACTATTACTCCATATTTAAAGTCAAGCTCCACCGTGATCGTGATTGAATCATATATATTTCTCGCTGCCATCCCTTGTGGAAGTTTTGCATGCCCTGCAATAAAGTATGTGTTCATCATCTGATCTGATCTCCTCTATCTATAGTTAATGTACGGAAACTTGCTCGAAGGGCCATGCAGGCAATTGCTTGCGAAGCTCTTTATCTTGTCTATAGCCAAGTGCGTATTCACCCTGCATTACAGTATGAATCTCACGGGTTCCTTCGTAAATGACCGGAGCTTTTGAATTCCGCAGAAAACGTTCGACTGGATATTCATCCGAGTAGCCATAGGCACCATGAATTTGAACAGCATCATTGGCCGCTTCATTAGCAGCATTACATGATATCCACTTGGCAAGTGATGTTTCCTTCGTATTCCTTTTTCCTTGATTTTTCAAGGTGCCCGCTTTAAAGACCAGCAATCTGGAAATCTCTAAATTTGCTGTCATCTTGGCAATCATTTGTTGAACGAGCTGATGCCTGCCAATCTCTTTTCCGAATGTGCTTCGTTCATGGCAATACTTCAAGCTTGCTTCCAGGCTTGCTTCTATTAACCCTACAGCACCTGCGGCCACTGTAAACCGGCCGCTGTCCAATGCCGACATGGAAATTTTAAAGCCCTCACCTTCTTCACCAAGCCTATTCTCTACCGGAACTTTTACATCCGTTAAAAAGATCTCGCCTGTATTCCCTGCACGAATTCCTAATTTTCCTTTAATGGCTTTCGACTCCACTCCCTCGAAAGTCCGTTCCACGATAAAGGCAGTGATTCCCCTTGAACCGGCATCATGATCCGTCTTGGCGAAAATGAGGAAATGATCTGCATAATCACAGAGCGAAATCCATGTTTTTGACCCGTTTAAGATATAATGGTCCCCAACACGTTTTGCCGTTGATTTCATTGCCGCTACATCAGACCCTGCATTCGGTTCAGTCAGCCCAAAAGCACCAATCTTGATTCCTTTTGCCTGGGGTACTAAATATTTCTGTTTTTGTTCTTCCGTCCCCCATTGAAGCAGGGTCATGCTATTCAACCCTGTATGTACAGAAACTGCAGTTCGGTAAGCCGTATCTCCTCGCTCCAGCTCTTCACAAACGATGGCTAGGGTATTATAATCCATTCCGACCCCGCCATACTCTTCGGGTATACACACGCCCATCAACTGCAATTCAGCTAACCTTTTTAAAATATGCGGCTGGAATTGACCTTGCCTATCCCACTCTTGAATATATGGAATAATTTCCTTATCCACAAATTTCCTTACCACTTTCTTCACACTTTGCTGCTCTTCTGTTAATTCGAAATTCATCATTAAAATTCCTCCTAAATAATTTTATTTTCCTTGAATTTGCTTATTTGATCTGGACTATATCCTATTTCAGCCAAAATGGAATCGGTATGCTCGCCATAGAGAGGCGGATGCTTTCTCATGGTAACCGGTGTTTTTGAAAGGTTCAGGGGAGATCCCGTCACTTTAAGATCTTCGATTGTGGGATGTTCCATGCTCACCAACATGCCTCTTGCGATGATTTGCGGATCCTCGAACATCTCTGCTATATCATTAATCGGACCATTCGGTATCCCTGCATCATCAAACAGCCTTTTCCATTCCTTCTTTGTCTTACCTCTCAACGAATCCTCTATTATCGGTATTAATTCTTCCTTGTTTTGCAAACGCTTTTCATTATGTTTAAACTGTTCCTGTTCCGCTAAATCAGGTCTGCCTATAACGGTTGAAAATCTCCTGAACTGATCATCATTTCCCACAGCCACGACAAGCTCTCCATCCCTTGTCCCGAACGTCTGGTATGGAACGATATTTGGATGTTGGTTCCCCATTCTTTCAGGGGTCAAGCCACTGAATAAATAGTTGCTGGCGACATTCACCAATGAAGAAACCTGACAATCCATCAATGAAATATCAATTTCCTGGCCTTCCCCCAATTTATCCCTATGATGTAAAGCGGATAAAATGCCAATGCATGTATACAAGCCAGTCAATATGTCAGCTATGGCCACTCCGACCTTCACGGGACTCCCATTTTTCTCTCCGGTGATGCTCATCAAACCACTCATCGCTTGAATGATATAATCATAGCCTGGCAAATCTTTATAAGGACCGGTTAAACCAAATCCTGTAATCGAAGCCATGATCAGTTTGGGGTTGATTTCCTTTAAATCCTCATAACCCAACCCCAGTTTTCCCAATGTGCCTGTCTTGAAATTTTGAATCACTATATCCCCTGAAGCCACCAACTTCCGGAAAATCTCTTTTCCTTCCTCAGATTTTAAATTCAAGGTCATGCTTTGCTTATTTCGATTGGCACATAAATAGTAAGCGCTTTCCCCTTCGGCGAATGGCGGCCCCCACCCTCTCGTTTCATCCCCTGATTCATGATGCTCGATTTTAATGACATCGGCACCCAAATCGCCGAGAATCATTGAACAAAACGGCCCCGCCAAAACACGGGATACATCGATAATCCTGACTCCCTCCAAAGCTCCATTCATATCATCACCCCTTTCAAACTGTCATGGAT
Organism: Peribacillus sp. FW305-BF15; assembly: GCF_058783805.1. Lineage (NCBI taxonomy): Bacteria > Bacillati > Bacillota > Bacilli > Caryophanales > Bacillaceae > Peribacillus > Peribacillus sp. FW305-BF15. Next base: position 62,912 of record NZ_JBYSYV010000010.1, read on the forward strand.
ACACAAAAAAGAGCCAGTAAAACCAACAATGTCATTACATTGAATGTTTCACTGACCCTTATCCACGAACTGTCTTCCTGCAAAGGAAGATCAAGTGAACCAAGTCAATTTTTATGGATTCCAGTTTTTTATGTCAAGCCGGCCATGCAACAAGGTAACTTGTTGTCATCGGTTTGGTAAATTAAGTATAGTTGTATTTTTTGAATTTTGCAATAATTTTGTTTGAGTGTTTTATTACATCTGTTCCGTATACTTTCCGTATGCCTCAGGACTCCCCCCCATCCAAAGTAATCGGAATTGCCTTTACTCGTTTGGCATGTGATGATTGAATAGGTATAACTGTCAATATATGAATTTTACATATTATCAATCGTCGCACGGCAGACAAGGAAAGCTTAAAAAGGGGATGGCGCTATGGACAATAAAAAAATGGAAATAATCGAATCGATCAAGAAATACCACACAATCATCATTCATCGTCATGTAAATCCGGACCCGGATGCATTGGGATCACAACTCGGTTTAAAGAAGCTATTGAAGGACTCCTGCCCTTCTAAAGAAGTCTATGCGGTAGGCGAGGAAGTGGACAAGCTTCTATTCATAGGTGATATGGATGTCATTTCCGATAACAAATATAAAGGTGCCTTAGTGATTGTTTGTGATACTGCCAACATTTCACGGATCAGTGATTCCCGATATGATCATGGAGACATGCTGATCAAAATTGACCACCACCCCGAATACGAACAATTCGGGGACATTTCTTGGGTCGACCCTTCTTATAGCTCTGCAAGTGAAATGCTTGTTGATTTATTCTTGGAATTTCCAGAAGGCTTCATCATGAATAAAGAAGCGGCTAAATCTTTTTATGCAGGAATACTTAGTGATACAGGGAATTTCACGAATGGGAATACAACTCCCAGGACATTAAAAATGGTTTCGCACTTAAGAACCTATAATATTCAGCCAGAAAGAATCCATAACAGCCTTAATGTTAAGCCGAAAAACGCTTCCCGACTTCAAAAAGACATTCTCATGAGCTTCAAGGTAACTGATAAAGGGGTAGCTTACTTCATTATTACGGACGAGCTTTTAAATATGTATGGGGTGGATCGACTCGAAGCTTCGAATTTAGTCAATACGCTATCAAGTGTCAGGGACAATAAAATCTGGGCTTTCTTCATCGAATACCCTTCTGAAATCCGTGTCAGGATACGTTCACGGAATATTCCCATCGCATCAGTCGCACGTCAATTCAATGGTGGAGGACATTCACTGGCTTCAGGCGCTACCATCCATTCCTGGGAGGAGGTTGATCATGTTATCCAAGCATTGGATCAAATCTGTCCATAAAGGAAATTCATGACCTGAGGTGTTTATATGGAGGATTATTTCCCCGCTTAATTAAAATGGATTAATCCGGCCTTTTAAAAAAAGCGCCAAAGCCAGGATGGCTGAGGCGCTTGCTTGTTATTTGGACACTTCTTCAAGAATTGATAAATCGATCATGCCTTTTATATCACTGCTAGGGATATAACCGGCTTCCTTGCTTATGTCGGCCATTTCTTGAATGACTTGCTCATTAACTTCAGTTGTCACTTCAAGGCGTGAAAATGCTGAAGCCACTTCTTCTTTGCTTAATTCTTTTCCAGTCAGTTCCTTCAAATGCTTAATAACCAGTTCTTGGCTTTCTTCAGGATTTTCCTGTATGAACTTCACCGCTTTTTCATGCGCTTTCAAATAGGAAGCAGCGAACCCCTTTTTATCCAAGAACTTCTGGCTTGCAGCCACTACCGTGTTAGGTGAATCTTTTCCCCATGCAAATTGATCCCAGTCAAGCACCAGCTTTCCTTTTGCCTGGTTTTCCAATACATACCCCCATGGTTCCTGGGTCGCTGCTGCATCGACAGACTTTTGAACAAAAAGGGCGGTTGTGTCAGCAGGTGCTGCCGCATACAGTTCAACTGTGCCCCCATTTGTAGTCGGTTTTAAATCTACATCTTGAAGGGCCTTCCTAAGCATGACATCCTGTGTGCTTCCAATAACGGGAATCGCTACCTTTTTACCGGCCAAATCTTTTAAATCCGTAACCTTGCTGCCTTCGCTAGCCACAAGTACGGCACCTCCATTAACAGCCCCGGAGATCAGGTGGTATTCAGGGTTTTTCACGTAAAAGTTAAGCAATGGACCAGGCCCGACCGTTCCGACATCAATGGCGTTTGTGGCCATTGCTTCCATGAATAATCCTCCATTGGCCACTGTTTTGGTTTCAATCTTGACATCTTTACCGAACTCTTCTTCGAAAAAGCCTTTTTCAAGTGCAATGATCGTTGCACTGTGGGTTAGGTAAGGAAAATAACCAATTTTCACGGATTTCCCCCCGGCCCCTTTCCCTTCTTCATCATTACTGCTGGATTGAGTGCATCCGCTTACTATTCCGATTAACAAAACAGACAGAATAAGGGCAAAGAATGATTTTTTCAGCATATTTTTCTCTCCTTTATAACTATTATTTTATTAAACTACCGTTACTTCACTCCCCATTTCAGTTGAACATTACGTTCAAGACGGGAGAAGACGACATTATCCACGATTGTTCCGATGATTGCGATGATGATCATCACGGAGATGACCAAATCCATTTGTCCAAGTGATCTGCCCATTTCCAGCAATTGGCCCAGACCGCCTCCCCCGCCAAGTAATTCACCTGCCATCAATGCACGCCAGGAAAAGGCCCATGCAATTCGGAGACCGGATATTATTTGCGGGACGGATGCTGGTAAAATCACCGTGCGAAGAAAATGAAATCCGGTCGATCCATATGTTTTGGCAACCCGCTGATACAACTGGGGTACATTCCGGAAGCCACTTGTTGCATTAACCGTCATCGTCCAAGTTGCGCCGATGGTCACGATGAAGAGGATCGAAAAATCATTCAATCCAAACCAAATGATCGCCAAAGGGAACCACACGATACTCGGAATGGACTGTAAAGCCGTCACGACGAATCCTAAAGTGTCTTCGACCAATTTAAAGCGCCAAATGAAATATCCTAATATCAGACCTACTATAATGGCAATCATAAAGCCGATCAGGATACGGCCAAGGCTTTTTCCGATGGCTTCGGTTATTTGTCCGCTCATCAGTCCCTTAAACAGAGTTTCCAAAACCTGAGTCAGGCTTGGGAACATGAAATCCGGAAGACTGGAAAGTCTAGATGTGACTTCCCATATCCCCGCTATCATCGCGATGAATATGATTCGTCTTAAAGCTGTAATCATTCCCCATTTCCTCCTTCAGCACTTTTTCAATTTCCTCCTGCAAAATCGATAGAACCCTTTGTTCTGTATGCAAAGTTACACTATCCGGCATAACTCCATCTTTCATGGAAGGAACGGAAATCGTCTCTTTGATTTTCCCGGGACGGGTAGCAAAGACGATAATTTTTTCGGAAAGCTGAACAGCCTCGCGAATATTATGGGTAACGAAAAAGATCGTCACTTTAGTTTTTCTCCAGATTTCGAGCAGCTCTTTATGCAAAACCATCCTCGTTTGCTCATCAAGTGCGGAGAATGGTTCATCCATCAACAGGATATCCGGTTCCATCACCAACGCTCTTGCGATGGCTACCCTCTGTTTCATTCCTCCTGAGAGTTGATGAGGATAGGAGTCAACATATCGGCTGAGGTGAACCATCTTTAAAATGTCCAATGCCTTGGCTTTTGCCTCTTCTTTGGGCATTTTCTTTATCTTCAATCCGTATGTAACATTTTCAAGTACTGTCAGCCAAGGAAATAAACCCGCCTCCTGAAACACGACAACCCGTTCCGGACCTGGCTTCACCACTTTTTTCCCAGCTACACGTATTTCACCCACATCTGCTTTATCAAGGCCGGCAATCAGATAAAGGAGCGTGGATTTACCACATCCTGAAGGGCCGACGATTGAAACGAAGCTTCCTTTCTCGACCTCTATGTTTATCTTATCGAGCACCTTTATGCTTTCTTTCTTTTCATTCTTAAAACTTTTTTCAATACCATCTATTGTTAAATACATAAAGTCACCCCACTTTTATATCGCATCGATTTACTAAACATTATTTCTTAATAATGATTAATCCAATGGTTTTTGTCAACTATAAAAATGCAAAAATTCTAATTTATCGGTATTTTTCTATTCAACTGTCAATGTATTGATGAATATTCCAAACCTACATAAAAATACATATCTATAAATACCATTCAGCAAATAAAAAAACCCGAGCCCCTTTTAAGGGTTCAGGCTGAATATATCCATAATTTTCAACTTCAGTTAACCGCGGTCACAGCACTCTTTCAATTACCTTAAAAAATCCTGCTTCCATACAATTTATCCTTCATCTTTTGTGTCCTTGCATGCAGAGGCTTTTTCAAAATGACACCTAAGATGAACGTGATTATTAAAAAGAGAATCAAGATAAAAATGTCCTTGCCAGCTACACTCCAGGTTATTCCCCCAACAGATTCACGAAGCAAACCCACAGCATAGGTGAATGGCAAGAAAGGGTTAATATGCTGAAAAAAGGGCGGTGTGACTTGAATGGGGAAGGTGCCTCCTGAACTTGATATTTGAAGGACCATCAAAACGACGCTTATCCCTTTTCCAATATTTCCAAGAACGGAAACGAAGGTGTAGACAATGAGTGTAAATACCGTACTTATCAGAACGGAAAACAGGATGTACTCAAATTTATCCGCTACATAAACACCGATAAGGACGATATTCCCAATAGAAACACTAAGGGCCTGCATCACCCCAATGATGAAAAATATTAGATACCGCCCGATATAAATTTGATACGGGCTGTAGACCTTTTGAGAAACACCCACGTTAAGCATGGAAATCAATATTGTACCGCCGACCCAAAGGGAAAGTGCCGTAAAGAAAGGAGACATGGCGGATCCATAGTTCGGTATCGGAAAGAGACTGTGTTTATTGAGCAGAACTGGTTCTGAAAAAAATTCACTTTCTTGTTCAATATCATTCCTTAGGAAATCGATCACTTCTTCCATATTATAAGACTTATCAATTTCCCTCATTTTAGAAGCCAGAGCCTTTATTTTCGTTTCGATTTCCGGAAACTTATTCTGTAACTTATCAATATCCGCTGTACGTGTTTCCAATGTTCGATTGGTCTCATTCAACAGCGTCCTCACCTCAGGAAGAACCTTGGTTCCCTCCTCCATCGTAAGCTGGACATTATTCAATATTGCTTCTGTTTCATTCCAGATTTCATTGAATTTTGGCCCCGTTTCCTTTGAATAGCTCTCCTGGAAGCTTGCCAAGACTTGATCATTGTTCCTGCCAAGTTCGATAAGATTGCCGTATGCTCGGTCATTCAGCGCTTGAAGTTGGTTCGAAGCATTATCCCTTAGTTCATCTACCAGCTGTATTTCTGGCTGAAGCACGTTTTTCTCATTAAATTGATTGACTCTCACCAATAAATTATACATACTGTCCAAAAGGTACAACTCTTTATTTATCCTCGTTACACCTTGTTCCACTAGCTGATCCGACTCATTGTCAGGTAAATCCTGACCCGTTAACCGGTTTGCCAGCACTAAAATGGATTCATTATCGCTCCTTATGTTCGCAATATCATTTTTCAAGAGGGGATTGATTCCTTCGAATGCCTGCCTTGTTGAATCTACATAACTAGAAACGTCCGATACCAATTTGTCCTTCTGTGATGTTATTCCTTCTATCGAATTCAGGCCATCATTGACCCTCTTAATGATATCTTCAGCCTTTTTGACATGTGTTTGAACGGTTTTGATATTTTGTTCAAGCTCAGGCAGTTCAGCCTCTAATAAATAAACCATATTCTTCATTTTTTGAATCGTCGGCAACTCGTTTTGCAAGGTGATTCCCAGTTCATTAAAGATTGCAAGGATACTCCCACTGGCTGATTTGATAAAGGTTTTGCTCACATTGTCCACAATGCTGTTGGCACCCGCTGCCGTAATTTTAGGAGCAATGGAATTGATTTTTTCATTAACATAGTAATCAATCCCCGCCTTCTTAGGGTCATCGGTCATGATCGTCGCAATATGTTCGGAAAAGTTCTCCGGAATGATGATGGATGCATAATAATCACCCTTTTCCACCTTTTCTATCGCTTCTTTTTCCGATGTGAACCTCCAGCCCAGATCCTTATTATCCTTTAACCCTTCCATTACTTCCTTGCCTATGTTCACGGCTTTGCCATTTAACTCCGCACCTTTATCATTATTGGCAACACCGACAAGAATTCCTTCCGTGTTTGCATACGGGTCCCATGATGCAACAATATTAAACCACGCATAAATGGAAGGGATGAACATGAGAAAGACGACTACGATACAAACAAAGAAATTTTTATAAATGCTTTTTAAATCGTCAATGAAAATTTCCTGAATATTTCTCAAAACATACCCCCGTGCAAATGTATTTTGATACTATTATTCGTAGAAATTTCTTAATCGATACTAAGTAAACATATCCATGGATTCATCAAATAAAAAAGAAGCAAGTATTGAGCGGCTTGCTTCATGATATTTCACTAATATGAATGCCTGGTTTATTGAATGTTGTTTCATAATTCATTTTTTATGTATCGCACCAATCGTTTATATCTATTAATTCAAGAGGGGTTCCCAAATCAAAGACGGTTTCTTGTCTGTTTCCTTTACAGAATAAATGGCAAGGTGTAAGAACATACTATCTCAAACGAACTGTCGGGAGTTTTGTAAGGGAGAAATCGTCATGTCGGAATCTGTTGAAATCATCTTTCGAACCTTTACCTCTTTTATTTTATTATGGGTATTTGTCCAACTTCTCGGTAAACAGACAATTGCCCAGAAGACCTATCACCTTTATATCGCTTCCATTACGATGGGGACAATTGCAGGAAATCTAGCATTCAATATTAAAATTAAATTCCTGTATTTCATCATTTCCATAATTATTATGGGTACCGTCGTTTTCATGCTCAATCTTCTAGCGGTTCGAAATCCGCGTTTCGGGAAATGGATTGCCGGAGAACCTGCCACTTTAATTCAAAAAGGAAGAATTCTTGAAGAGTCAATGGAACGGATGGGGTATTCACTGGATTCTCTTAAACAGGCTTTGCGGGGAAAAGATATCTTCAACATAGATGAAGTTGAATGTGCCATTTTAGAGATAAATGGTTCACTCTCTGTATTAAAAAAAGAACAATACCAAAATGCCACCAAGCAGGATTTACCAATACTGCCCCCAGCAGGTTCTGTACCGATTGAACTGGTCTATGACGGAAAAATCTTATATGATAACCTATCCACACACACCTACAATGAAGGATGGTTGATGGCTGAACTCAAAAAAAGGAACCTTGTTGTTTTTGATATCTCGTATGCTGTCGTAGGGACAAAAGGAAATTTATATATTGATTTGATTAAGGATCAATCAAGGGAATGATCTTTATCATTATCACTATTAAAATAAATTTGGGTATGGATAAAAAAAGTGTTTTTTCCAGAAGGAAAAAACACTTTTTCACCGTACTATGGATTTAACCCTTTTCAATCACGTTTATCAATTCCCTTAAATAATCCGGCAGATCAGGCGGACGCCTGCTTGACACAAGGTGTCCATCTACGACGACGGGCTCATCTATCCAAGTTGCCCCTGCGTTTTCCATATCATCTTTAATGCCAGGTGTACTCGTTACATTCTTCCCCTGTAAAATTTTCGCGGATATCAACACCCAACCAGCGTGACAAATTTGCCCAATGGGTTTTTTATTTTCTTCCATGCTTTGGATAAGGGATATCACTTCAGGAAACCGGCGAATTTTGTCGGGTGCCCAACCGCCCGGTACAAGAATGGCATCATATTCTTCAGCCTTGATACTGCCATACTCATAATCAGAAATGGCTGGTACACCATATTTTCCAATGTATGTTTCATTCGACTTTTCTCCGGCGAGATGAACGATCGCCCCTTCTTCTTTTAAACGTAAAATCGGATACCAAAGCTCTAAATCTTCAAAATCATGGTGCACAAGACTGATTATTTTCTTTCCTGCTAATCTCATGAAAATCTCTCCTTCTTTCGTACTTTCCGCTTTACCATTCTTCCCTATTACTTCCCTTTTTCTACTGCCTGTACACATTACATTCATTAACACATGCATCAATATCCGGTCTAAAAATCAACCTTTACCAAGTATAACCCAGCTGCCTCCGCCATACGGCCCGTTTGGATTCTTTCTTTTGACTCTATAATACTTGGTATATTTTCAGCATCTATTTCATTTAACCCTACTTCTATCAACGTCCCGACAATCTTCCTAACCATATTATAAAGAAATCCATCGCCTCGCACCGTAATTTCGATGAAGCCGGCATTCTCTTCTATATCAATGGTATATATTTCACGCACCATGGATTTTTTCTTGGATTTTGCATTTGAAAAAGCAGTGAAATCATGTTCACCTATAAAATGTTGACATGCTTTTTTCATTCTAGTGATATCCAGCTTTTCCTCTACATGCATACTGTACTTTCGCATGAAAGGATTTGTATATGGCTCGTTCCAGATCTTATACAAATAGGTTTTATCCTTAGCATTATAACGTGCATGAAAACGTTCAGGGACTAACGTAACCTCGACAATGCTGATATCTCTTGGTAAATATCTATTCAAATAATCCATGATTTCAACTTCAGTCAGATTTTCACCGATCTTAAAATTGGCGATTTGAGCAAGGGCGTGTACACCGGCATCCGTTCTGCTGCATCCGATGATCTCGATTTTTTCCCCTGCCATTTCCGTTAATACATTTTCTATTTTCCCTTGGATCGTATCATCACTATTACCAAGTCGCTGCCAGCCTTTATAGCGCCCGCCATCATATTGAATGGTCAATTTATAATTGTTCATTGCTTCCTCCTTATTTCATCTAAACAGAAAATTCTCATTAAAATACAAGCCCCCATACAACTCCTGCTGTATGAGGGAACAGATGGTCTTCTTAGAAAAACTTTTATATTGTTAAGGTTTTGTACCATATTTCGCCACCGCTTACAAAACCATGAATTATGTAAAGGTGACAGCATCTTATCTATCATTCGATAGTCAATCCTAGCTGAAATGCACTTCTGCATAGTGTACCAAAGTGGCTAGCGTCATGCAACGAACGATTCACCTTCACATGCATTTTCTGTGCAACTTTGTGCAATGCATAAAAACACACAGGAATGATATTTGGATATGCTGTGACATCAAGGATTTGAGCCTTTGTTAGTTGATGACCTGTTAGGGCCCTAAATATTAAGGACAGAACTCTATCTTAATGAAAGTTAATATTCTAGAAAAATATCACTAAGATGATAATAAATGGATTATCCAATACGATATAATAAGGATATTAGTAAGATTATAAATCAAGAAGGAGCTCAGATAGACATAGTGTTACTGGGGTCATCTGTTTTCCCATTTACTCTAGGAGGTACATTTTGAAAGAATCTAAATCGAAAAAAGGATGGGTAGGTTTGGGGGCAATCGGGTTATTTTTCCTTGGAAAAATGAAATGGTTGTTTGCGCTATTGAAATTAGCAAAAGTAGGTTCCCTGATTTCTATTTTCGTTTCATTAGGAGCGTATGCCTTGGTTTACGGTTGGAAATTTGCCGTAGCCCTAGTCTATCTAATTTATATCCATGAAATGGGGCATTTACTTGCTGCAAAGAGAAAAGGCATCAAAACATCCAATGCCATTTTCATCCCTTTTGTCGGAGCATTAATTGCCCTTAAGGAAGAACCCAAGAATGCTAACCAAGAAGCTTATCTTGCCTTCGGAGGTCCTTTATTAGGTACATTAGCATTTCTACCAGCCATCCCCTTATTTATGATGACGGAAAATCCATTTTGGCTTTTAGTTATTACACTTGGAGCCATGATTAACCTATTTAATCTAATGCCTGTGCACCCTCTTGATGGAGGACGTATAGTGGGAGTCATCTCCACAAAGCTTTGGGTAGTAGGGATTATCGGGATGGTTGTATATTTATTTCTCCATCCAAATCCATTCTTAATTCTTTTCTTATTATTGGGCATTTCTAAGTGGTGGAAAGAAATTCGTAGCGAGACAACCAGAAATCAAAGAGACATCATCATTGAATTGAATCAATTTGGATTAAGGCAACTAGAACAATATGCAGCTGCAACAGATGAAGAAAAAATTCGCCTGGTTAATATTTGGAATATGGAATCGAGCCAACAATATGAAAAGTTTAACAACATGAAGAGTTGGCATATCCCGCTATTTAATGATAATAAACTAAAAGAAAAACAGCTGACCGAGGTAAAATTAAATATGTATAGATCCTTAATGGATGCTGCTAATACGAATGAATACCAGAACGGACCGACCGATTTTGAAAATATAGGCACCTATGAACGAATAGCAGCAAAGTTCTTTAAAGAAGTGCAAGAACAAACTGAAATTAGGGATAAAGAGAAATCCTATTACTCATCGAGTCTCAAAACAAAAGTCATCTGGTTCTCAATATACATTGGGCTTGCCATTTTCTTAATGATAACAAGTTTATATGCAGGTGATTTAATGGAACAATATAAAACTTCATTACCGTAATACATTATGAAAGGGGGACCTCAATTTATGAGTGTCCCATAAAGACTGTACAAATTTGGACGTTGATTGGAACGTAGGGCACTCACTTTCCGCGGGCGGTCCGGGCGGTCCGGGAGCTCCTCGGCGCCCCTTCGCCTGTTGGGCCTACCTTGGACTCGCTATTCCCGCAGGAGTCTCGCACACCCGCTCCAATCAACTATGTTTAAAAACTTGCGGTGATGAGGATGCTTTCGAAACATAATAATTCCATTCAGCGAGATCAACTTGAAATGATTACTTTATATCAACTGGTGCCTGCGAACCATTTCGTTCGTAAAATGGAGGCTTCCATTGACTAAGAGGATATTGAGAAAGCCCTCGTTTGGATTATTAATAATTAAGTAAATACCCCTACAAGTAACCTTCTAATAATTCTTTCCGTTAAGGATTATGGTGTTATTAGACAAGAAAAAGAGGACCTAAAACACGTATAATCTATCGACTTCATCCTGTAAACCTAATTTTATCATTTCATGAATGACCAATTCTTTTAACGCTATCTCATTTGCAATTAAGTAAGTAAATTGGACATCTCTGATGAAAGCCATTTTACTTTCTGTTGTTGCAGAATTAAAAAAGGCTTTCACTTCTTCCAAGTTAATCGTCATATCTTTTTCAAGTTTGTATGGGAGAAAATTGATTGTACTGTTCTCTACAGATATTATGCCTAACCCATCAAGAGTTGGTAAAATGGTTTGTTGCTCTCTTTCTGTCCTTACTTTTATTTCCACATAATGATAGATATCTTCTATTCGTTCGCTATCGAATGTGGCTATTATCTTTTCCACTACATAGTTTACGTTCTCTTCAAAAACCTCATCTTCAGGTTCTACTTGTTTTAGTTCTTTAAGCAAAAGAATATACTGACCCTCTTCTTCCAGGATATTAAAGTTAGAAATAGTTAAGGCACCTTTCATTGTACAAACCAAGTTAAGAAACTCCCTTATATTCCTTGCTACAATCTTTATTTGTGAATCAAAATCCATTGGACTAATACATACAACAAAAGCATTCTCTAAATCAGATACTGTTCCGAAGTCAGTTAGAAATCCGAAATGTATGCCGTCAACGCCTGTACTAGCAAATGTAATGACATCATAAGGAGTATTTTCATAAGGGGAGAAGTCAAATTCTAAATAAAGGGATAATTCACTTAAGGAGTAGCCTTCTTTTTCAATTTCCTTCTCTAATTTATGGAGCTTTTCAATTGTTGGTGGCATTTTCAAATACTTTCCGAGATAACTCACAATTTTCTCCTTTAATATTGTGCCTTATTAGGTAATTTAAGATTAACTTTTGTGTTAAATTATTACAATATTAAACCATCTTAAGTATTGGCGACCCCAATTCGGCTGATTTCATCAAAAACTAGTTTCACTTGGTACAGCTGATTATATCGAACATGAATAGACATAGACTGATTTAACAAGTTCACAAATTCACCTATGTATCGTTCAGAAAAGGAAGACAAATGGATTGCATTTATTTAATTCATGTTGAAGGGACTATCTCTTCGTAAAACAGCCGAAACACCGAATCGGTGATGGTCTTATTTTTAACCTTTATCGTTAGCAGATAACAAAAGGCATTTACTCAAAGTTCCTTGAAATATTTATTATCACAAATAATTGTCCTGTAATACGTTTTACTCCTTCTCTATCCGCCACCAATTGAGTAAATAATACATAATGAACTATATCTTTAAAAACAAAAAAGGCCCAAATCCTTGTTATATCAAGGATCTAAGCCTTTGTTAATTGATGACCTGTGAGGGATTCGAACCCACGCCCCCTTCCCTGTCAAGGAAGAAGAGTGAATCGAATTATAACAGATTCAGTTGGAAAACGTTGATTTAATAGCCTAATATTTTTTCTATGTAGGATTTAAACAAATGTAATTGGTGGCATGTTGGTATTGCCACCAGGCTGCCACCATTATTATATTTATCAAACCTTTGACTTTAAAGTGTTTAAAGCCATGGATCCTATGAAATCCATGGCCTTTTGTTCACCGCTGCAAATATAGTAGTTGCTTTAGTTCACTTGTTGATAACCACGGTCGTTTTCGGTGTAGCATACGGTGGCAGTTAGCGCATACTAGGGCGATATCCTCTACCTTTGTTTCTTGGTTATCGTCCATTTCCGATACAGGTTTCGTATGATGACCTTCTATATAACCATGTCCAAGTTCACCGTAATATTGTTGGAAATCAAACTCGCATACTTCGCAAAATAACTTACCGTGCTGTTGTAAGAATCGTTCCTTTGCAAGTTTAATAACAAGGGGGTTTCTTTCACGTACTAGATGCTGTTTTAATTTAACCTTTCCTTCTGGAAAACCTTCGTCATCTTCCGTAAACCCTATACGATCAATTTCATTAAGTTTACGTAGTACATTACCTACGGAACTAAAACCGTACTCTAAAATTGCGTTTCCTTCTGTATCAGTAATACCTTGTCCAGACATAGTGTTATTTGCAAATTTAATATTAATATTGCTTAGATATACGGGGTTATCAAACACTTTGAAGTCGGTAAGAATTATACATCCTATTTGACCCGTATATGCATCAGTTCCAAACATGGTTTTCATTCTACCTATAAAACTTTCCTTATCTTCATCACCGTTAGCATTACGGTATCTGTCCCATGCTTCACCTGCCGTTAATACCTCGAAACGTATGTACGTAGCCATACCTAATACGGCTCTTTCTCCTTTAACTCTCTTATCATTTTTAACAAGAAAAAAGAACGGTTCCCCCATGGTTATCGATTTAAAGTTTTTAGTGTCCTTACGCCAAAAGTTAAATTCATCTGCTACATTATGCGAAGATAAATTCGTAAACCATTCCCTAGAAGTAACGGCAATATAACCATTCATGTTTAAACCTCCTGCAACTAACTAATAATGCCTGTAAAATATTGTATCATTCTATTAACGTTAGGGTAGATTTTTAGTTTTTGCAGAATTTAATCTCGGTTATGCAACCCACTACGTTGTTCTGATGCAATAATTTTAGATGACTTGAGAAACCCTTTGAATTTAATTATGATTAAATTCAAAGGGTTTTTTATCAGAAATCTATGTTTAATTTAGAAGCTTCCAGAACGCCATATCCTCCATAATTTCGTATCTATTATTGGTAACAGACGTGACTAAGCTATAGTGTTTTTGAAGTTGAGCTATCTTTTTAACTATCTGCTCACCCTCAGCCTGATTTTCTGGACTGAAGATAGCTTGTACTTCCTTCTTTTTAATGGTAGGTACTCTATGTATAATCCAAGTCAATATATACTGAGCATAGTCATTATTTGTAGTTGCAAAGTGGTCTAAAAATTGGGTTGATAGGATTACACCAACGCCATATTCTCTTCCTTCTTTCATAATTTTCTTTAAAGAAGAGAAGTCTTGACTCAAGAAATTATCTGCCTCATCAACAAGTATCATTTTCGTTAATTCACGATAATCTCCTTGTATCGTACTGTGCCCTTTTGTAGACATCTGGGAATAGAAGGTGTCCAAAGTGATTCCTACTATCAAGTTCTGAACACTTGGATCATAACCAGCCAGATTTACTACCGTTACGCCTTGTATCATGTCATATAAGGACTTTGTATTCTCACTATTTGGAGAAAAGATCTCAAAATCATAAATTTGTTTTAGTGCTGCATAAAGACTATCTTCTTTTACATCCTCCCTATCCATTAATCGTTCAAATACATTATTTAATGTAGGTGGTACCAGACCCCATGTAGCCATATCAGCCTTATAAATACCAGCTTGTGAATAAGCTTCAATGATTAAATCATTCAATAACTGCTGTTGCTTTATACCTAAATTAAAAGCATTGGCAATTGTTTCTTTAATGGTACTAGCTGTATGCAAAGGCAATAACGGCTTTAGTTGTTTTCCTCTATATAAAGATAACGGATTATACGGAAGGTGATATGGATGATAAACTGTAGCGTTTGTCGCCCCTATAAAGTCATCTTTGATATAGTCACCTTTATAGTCAAAGATGAGAACATCAATAGGTGTTCCATTTACATTAGATAGAGAACCATCATGTATCTGTTTAATGAGCGATTTAGTAAACTGAGTTTTACCCGTCCCCATCGTACCAATAATACCTGTATTCGTATGCATGATTTTACTAGTCGTAGTTGGATACCAATACAATGGTTCATTGCTGTTGGGTGAATGACCAAAAAGAATTCTTAATGGTTCTGTTTCGTCAGGCAATTTTGTAACGGAAGTTTCTATAACTAGAGAACTGTTATGTGAGTCATGATTCGCCGTAACCGAAGCAATTGCATGGCTTTTTTCATAAATATTTTTCAAATTTTGCTTTTCTTCCGTTTGCAGTTCCTCAGGCATTTCCTCCTGTTTCATGTTAGGCATTTCGCCCTTCGTTTGTTTATATATATCCTCCCAGCCTTTTTTGAATCTCTCATATGCTTTTTGCATTGCGGATGGTGTTAAGTGGGTATAAACGTAGTAATTGTCTTTTACAAAGATATTTTTCTTTTTACTTCCATTTTTGGCTACGAAGTATTCTGAATCGGAAGTGCGGATTCCTGTGAACTCTATTGTTTCAATTGTTTTTTGTAAATCTTTTTCCATGAAGAACTGCCAGAAGTTGCGGAAGTTTTGTGCGTGTGATTTTTCTGCCCATCTGATTATTTCTCCATCTATGTTCATTTCAAATTCATGAGTGCTCATTAGTAAATCCTCCTATATTTCAACTCTTTATATATTAGATTACTAAATTTTAGCTGGCAAATATAAATAAAGATATTAAATGAATTGGTTCTGTTACAAAAATTTTTAGAGACTTGCAATTAATTTCAAATTTTTGGACATGACGATACTATTACTCTAAAGAAGGTGCGTGATCAAAGTTAGAAATCAGGTTTAAACCTAAGGTTTCTAAGACAACTCTTCTTTCTCTGGGTCTTGTCTTATTGGATATCAGTTTAATTTCTCACTCAAAAATTAAGCCAGAGAGATTCTCCAAGGGTGGCTTCTTTTTCTTGTTTTAGTTTAAAGTCGAGTCTCCATTTTCTTAGAGTACATTAATTTATTAACATTTTATCCAATTCACGAACTTTATCATATGACTCCAATAGTTGTTCAGGTATTAATGTTCTCCCATAATCCCAAGCATTAGTTTCTATTTCAGATTTCAGCTTTTCTTTTTCTTCTTCGTGACCATACATTAAAATCCTTAAATCATGTTTGTTTTTCTTAAAATCTAAATAATAACCAATCATACGATAAAGAATAATTTTAACAAAGTCTTCCTCTGTCTCTTTTATTCTAATTTTCCCTTTATAACCGTTAACTTGAAGGTAATTGAATTTTATAGTATTGGTCGATACGTTATAACTCATAGGTGCACTTAGGTTATTGTCAAATTCATAAATAATATCCAAATTGTGCTCATTTAATGTGTTATTAATTATCTTTCCGATATCGCTTATATAAAGCATTTAACAATCACTTCCCTTTTACAGACTTACCAAATTATAGTAGTAGATTAAATACTTCATCCTTTATCAATATAATAAACTGTTGAGGTATTAAAATCATCCGTTAAAAACAAAGGGAATATTTACTATATAATACTGAAGTGGAGGGTAAGGGTTGTAATTCTTCTCTATATTGTTCTACCATCATTTTAAGTGAAGGCATTGTATTATACTTTTCAAGCCAAGAAACATCGTTTGCTGATATTTTGCATAGTCTTCATGCGTCATGTTCAGGGCTTCCAGGAAGTATTCCCGTGCATGGTATTCAGTAGTGAGTAATCCAACACATTATAGTAAATTGGATTTTACCGAAGAATATGATTATGTACCTTTTAAAGAAAAGCCAAAAATACGGTCTTATTTTTAACCACCATCGTTAGCTGAATAAGCGAAAGGCTTTACCTACAGTTCATTGAAATATTAATCATTACAAATAATTGACCTGTATTAGGTTTAAATGTTGCTCTATCCGCCACCAATTCAGTAAATAATACATAATGAACTATATCTTTAAAAACAAAAAAAGACCCAAACCCTTGTTATATCAAGGATTTGAGCCTTTGGCAGTTGATGACCTGTGAGGGATTCGAACCCACGACCCCTTCCCTGTCAAGGAAGTGCTCTCCCACTGAGCTAACAAGTCGTATGTAAATCAAGCTCTATAGAGCTTGGTTTAAAACTTACTTAGTTGCTGACTTCTTTTCTGAACAAGATTTATTATATAGTGGTATTCAAAATAAAACAAGTAGTTTTGCTAAAAAAGTTTTTTTCAGTAAAGTGTGGTCTTAGGCGTTAATCCCTGAAAGTACGATCTGACCCCCAAAATTTCTCGGAATAGAATCTACCTCACCTTTTTCAAGGAGAATCCAGGGCTCCTAATCATACGTTTACTCGACTTTAATTAACAAATATGATGTCCATTTACTCAATCTAAGACTAAAGCAGAAAGATCTTTACATTGGAGAAGGGAATCTAGCAGCCTGAAAGTTTGTTAAAGATGCTTCTGCTAAAATTTCTCCGTTTGCATCTGCGCTAAATAATACTTGTACCCGATCTCCTGCTTGTAACTGAAGGATTGTAGTAACCGATAGTCCAATAGGTCTTGATTTCTCCAAGAAGTCATTAACAATATCTAAATTATCTCCGTTTACGTTAATGGAAATGGATGCGACATATCCTTCTTTTGAAGAACTCCTTTTTTTGTCTTTTGAAGGATGATGTTTTCTGCAATAATCACAGTTGCAACTATTTTTACTGCAATAATCACATTTGCAATTATCTTTTTTGTTTTTTGAGGAATCATTGCTTTTACTTTTTGACGGACAAAACGAGACTTTTGCTGTTATCTCATAAATTCCATCCTTAGTTGGAATAAATGTTGATATGTGCGGATTATATTCATCCGCTAAATCAAACTGTTCAGTTTGGAATAAAACTTTTACAGAGGGAGTTAACGCTGCTTCGTATAGTTGTGGTGTATTCTTATTAGCCCTGAACGCAGATGCTCTTACTAGATTATGTTTCTTATTGTCACAGTGACAGTCATTATGTTTCTTATGGCACAAATGACAGTCATCGGTTTTCTTTTGCTCACAGGTACAGTCACTGTGTTTTTTATGACAACAATGACAATCATCCGGTTTCTTTTGATGACAAATACAGTGTTTCTTATGGCACAAATGACAGTCATCATCTTTCTTTTGCTCACAAATACAGTCATTGTGTTTCTTATGACAGCAGTGACAATCATCCGGTTTCTTTTGATGGCAAATACAGTCATTGTGTTTCTTATGACAACAGTGACAATCATCCGGTTTCTTTTGATGACAAATACAGTCATTGTGTTTCTTATGGCAGCTATGACAATCATCCGGTTTCTTTTGGTGGCAAATACAGACATTGTGTTTCTTATGGCAGCTATGACAATC
The DNA here is from genome assembly GCF_058783805.1 of Peribacillus sp. FW305-BF15. Classification (NCBI taxonomy): domain Bacteria; kingdom Bacillati; phylum Bacillota; class Bacilli; order Caryophanales; family Bacillaceae; genus Peribacillus; species Peribacillus sp. FW305-BF15. The sequence goes on from NZ_JBYSYV010000010.1 coordinate 81,065, forward strand.
ATCCGATTTCTTTTGGTGACATATACAGTCATTGTGTTTCTTATGGCAGCTATGACAATCATCCGGTTTCTTTTGCACACATTTCTTATTAAGATATGTGGTGTCTATAAAGGAATTACAATGTGAAATAGAATTATGATTTTTAATTATAATCACCTTTTTCTTTTTTATTTTCGGGTTATTTTATTCATTAAAAGAAAAGATGTTTGTACATATGTTACAAATTTGAAAATAAATCTAACTTAAACAGCAAAAATCTACTGGATTATATATCTTATTAAGAAGGTGGTCGTTAACAATAAGGAAGGTATTTTTGTGGATATAATCGGGGAAACATATTCTTTATTCTCAATCTGAAAATGAGGTGAGGTATAATCGCACTTCAGTTTTGGTTGATGAAGAACCTAGCTACTGAGATTCTAAGAGGACTGTTAGAAGAAAGGTCAGAAATTGAGTACATAAATTGTTTTTTTGTTAAAAACTCTACATATAATATTAAAAAAGTTATAATTTCATCTTCTTCCATTCACCCCACAATAAGACAGAACGAACATTCGCTTTTCACTTGCATACAAAACGTATGTTCGCATATAATGATAGCAAGCAAGTCAGCAAAGGAGTGACCGGGAATGAAATATATACTTCGTAAACATATGGAAGAAAATGCTCCATTAGAAATAATTTATCTCTCCGAACAAGGTAAGATTACACAACGGAAAATCCAGGTGCTTGAAATTTATCCAGGCCATATTCACGCATTCTGTTTTCTAAGGCAGACAAAACGGACATTTAAAGTAGCCAACATCCTTTCTGCCCGCCTCATTAAGGCCAGGTTTTACAGGTCTGGCTGAACATTGCTCTTCAAGGTTCAACCTATTAACTCTTCTTCTTCCTGGATGTCCTTTTCCTGTTCAGTTAACGATTCCTCTTCATCTCTCAGACGATGAGCTAACCTTGAGGCGGCACTCGCGGCAATGCTTGCAACGATGTCATCCAGGAAGGTATGCACGATTCCTTCTTGCTTCTTATCAAGTTCGTGTATGACGCCTATTTTATTTTTATCCAAATGGCCAAAGGTTGTTACAGCAATGCTTCCATAACCGAGTACTGCACCAAAGGCAATCGTTTCATCCACTCCGAATAGCCCTTCATCCGATTCAACAATCGATTGCAGGGGTTCAGATAGTTTTTTTTGCTCTGCCAGTTTATCCAGCTCCACACCGACTAAAATGGCATGTTGAATTTCCCTTTTCAACAGGACACGCTCAACGCTGTGGATGCATTCCTCCAGCTTAAGATCAGCCTTGTACGGGAACTGCAATTCATAAACGATTTTTGCAATTGCCTCCACACTGACACCACGCTCCAATAATGTTCGTTTAGCCGCCTTTGTCACTTCCCTGCTGTGCACGTGTACATCTGCCATTTTATTCGCCACCTTTTTTTGTATTATTTTTCTATATCCTTGTATTATAGCACCTTATAATTTAAATTTTTAGAAAATATAACGAAAATTTTATATTCCAAATTCTTGTCGCGGGAAAAAGTTGCAAGGCTATGCTAAAATAATCAAGTAAGTTGTTTTTCATTATTAATTATCATTGAGGTGCGGGAGAATGAGTTTACGCAAAGGCACAATTAAAGAGTACATGTTTAAAAGCGAAGCTTTAGCAGAAGAATTGGAATTGCTTGTCTACTTGCCTGCTAATTATTCGCCATTGTATAAATATTCGCTTGTGATTGCTCAGGATGGCCGTGATTATTTTCAAATGGGCCGAATCGGTCGGGTAGCAGATGAACTGTTAGGGAACGATGAGATCGAGAATATCATCATTGTCGGCATTCCTTATAAAGACCGCTTTGACCGCAGGCGCAAATATCATCCGGACGGGGAACAGCATATTGCATACATACGTTTTCTTGCCCATGAACTAGTTCCGTTTTTAGATGATGAATTCCCAACCTATCAAATGGGACATGGTCGAACTTTGATCGGTGACTCTCTTGGCGGTACAGTTTCTCTATTGGCCGCTTTGCAGTATCCGCATACATTCGGTAAATGCATCATGCAGTCCCCGCTTGCCAATGAAGCAGTAATGGATGCTGTACGTAATTTTGAGGATCCGCATCTCCTCGAACTTTACCATGTGATCGGGACCGGTGAAACGGATGTACCGACGACGGATGGCAATAAGGCAAACTTCATAGAACCAAATAGGGAATTGCATAAATTAATAAACCAAAAAGGATTTCCTTGCTTCTATGAAGAATTTGAAGGTAATCATACCTGGAAATACTGGCAGGCAGATTTGAAACGAGCACTATTGGAAATGTTCTAATTACTCGAAATCATCTGTTTGGGATGGTTTCAAGAAAAAAACATGTCCAACTATAATACAACAATAAAAAATATCAGGAGGTTTTATTTATGAAATATGGTGTTGCAATTTTCCCTTCAAAAAAACTTCAAGATTTAGCTAACTCCTATCGCAAACGGTATGATACGAAGTATGCTTTCATACCTCCGCATCTAACGCTTAAACCAACGTTCGAAGCGACAGATATGGAAATTTCAACAATCGCGGAACAATTAAAAGGCATCGCTCAAAAGTGCAGACCTTTTACGATGAGCGTAACCAAAACGAAGTCTTTCCAACCCGTAAGCAATACGATTTATTTCAAAGTAGAATTATCCGAAGGGCTTCAAGAGCTGCATGATGCGCTTAACAATGAGGATTTCATAAAAAGTGAAAGTGAACATGCATTTGTCCCGCATATTACAATCGCTCAAGATTTATCCGATAATGAGCATTCTGATGTTTTAGGCCAATTAAGCATGCTTGACATCAGCCATGAAGAAGAGGTGAAACGAGTTCACTTGCTGTATCAACTTGAAGATGGGGCATGGACCGTTTATGAAACATTTAGATTAGGAGCTGAATGATTTCGTGTTTGTAAAAATCGCAGAGAACAGCCAAGAGCTTGAAAACGCATATATGATTCGAAGAAAAGTGTTCGTCCAAGAACAAAACGTCCCTCTTGAAGAAGAGATCGATGAATATGAAAAAGATTCCACACATTTCGTTTTATATGATGAGCAGCATCAGCCAATCGGTGCTGGCCGCTTCAGGGTCATTGACAACATCGGTAAAGTACAGCGCATTTGTGTACTGTCATCGGGCCGTAAGAATGGTGCCGGCGCCATGATCATGAATGCTATTGAGGAATACGCAATCCAGCAGGAAGTGCCTCAATTAAAGCTTGATTCCCAAGTGCATGCCATCCCTTTTTATTCAAAATTAGGTTATGAGATCGTTTCCGACGAATTCATGGATGCTGGCATTCCTCATAAAACGATGAAGAAAACCATTTTTTGATATAAAAAAGCTGTCCTTTCAGTCTTCTGATTGGACAGCTTTTTTTGTTCGTTCATGGACTTAAATTATCGTTTTATGAAAAAAACCATTTCCGTTCAATGGCAATCTCATCAAAAATACATAGTCTATATATAGAAAGCAAGAAGGAGGGAAAATTTTATGGGTAACAATGATTTTAACCTGGATGAGTCTCAAAAAAGACTGATGGAGCTGCTGGTTTCGAGGACTTTGAGAAAACATGGTTTCAAAAAGGAAAAGGTCGATCTAACTGAAAAAGAGAGAAACAACCTTAAAGAAACCGTTCGTTATTTACAAGAGCAATCACTGAAAATCATAAACCAAGAAAAGAACATCACGGAACATGATGTTAATCCAGTTACCAATTCCATTCACAACAAATTCACGGATTCCAAAAATAAATGACGCACCATATCACCTAATCACCTTACTTGCTGGCGAGAAATAAGTAAACCGAGACATAGCAGCACTTACATTTCATTCCTAAAGCTCCAGCTTCTTTATTATTCATCCCCCACACACTAATACTTTCTCTAAGTATTTAAAAAATAGACGAATGAACTGATTTATTCGTCCAACCCGATTAACCATCAAAGCATATTTTAATAGGGAATAAAACCTAAGGAGGAAAAAACAACATGAACCAAAATGTATATCGTAGCAATTGTAACACACATGATGACTCTGAAAGGTCATGGTCGGCTCTAGATTCCGCTTCGAGGCATCCCCTTTCAGGATTCTGTAACGACGATGACACAAAGATTGACCAAGACGCAAGACAGGATAATAATCAAGTTCAGCTTTCTGAAGAACTTATTTACATTAAAGATTCTTGTAATGTAAATATCACTTCAACGGATGTTAAAGCGGCCCTCTCACTACAAGCTGCTCTACAAGCTGCAATTGCGGTCATCGTAAGCATTTCCGTTGCAGATGCTGATAATGCTGATAAGATCACTCAACAATTAATCCAATCTTCCAATGTTAAACAAATCACGCGCCAAAAAACAATTGTTGAAAACAGCCGTGATATCGACATTACAACAACTGATGCACAAATCGCTCTAAACATCCAACTTTTATTGCAACTATTGTTAGCCCTAATCGTGGAAATAGACATTCTTTAAGAAGTCAGCACAAAAAGGACACTTCACGTGTCCTCTTTTGTCTTTCTGGAGGAACTAGACAATTTCGTTGATGAACCTGCCTTTTCCTGTCATTCCAGCCGTTAAATCTTTCCTGACGCTCCTCCCCATTTCATGTTGATATGTGCCTGCTCCATATGCACTTACCCGAACATTATCTTGAATTTGATTTAATCCTTCAACGCTTTCCCTTTCCCTTTCCCTTTCCCTTTCCCTTTCCCTTTCCCTTTCCCTTTCCCTTTCCGACACCTGATCAAAACGGATGGGTTGAATGGGTGCCGCTCCTTTAACAATTCTTACTTTCCCTGCAGCTTCGACCGTTCGGTTGGCATATTGAATATAATCAAATTGTGTGACAGGTGCTATATATCCCATAGTAACCCCTCCTTATATTGAAATAGTTATGTTGTCATTTAATTCCCCTGCCAGAACAATATTTAAACATGATTTCCACATTCTTTTTTCCTAATCTTCTGGTATGATGAGTATTGCCGATATTTTTAATAGATTAGAGGTATCCATTTATATGAATCAAGCAAAATCTGGCAATGAAATCGTACATTTACATACCGTTTCAGCTGGTGAGCTGCAGACACTTTTTGAAAAAGGAAAACGTGATCAGCTTTCTTGTATCATTTGTCATAAACCAGTGAAATTATTTATTGGAATCCATGAGACACCTTATTTTTATCATAGCGACCCATCGCAGGGACCCTGTGAAATGCCAATTTCAGAATCCATAAATGAAGATAAGCCCTTAGAATATATGGAACAGAATGGATTTAGGATTCCAACATCACGAACCATTACTGAAACGAAAACCATTACCGAACCTTTCCTTAAAAGCCGCCCCATAACCGGCAATCCGAAATATTCAGATAAACCATATGACATGGCACAATCAGAGGAACCATACTTTCAAGAATTATCCTCTTCAGGGGTTGTTCTCGATGCAGAGCAACTCAAAGCGGTAATGACGATCGATGGACCCATCCTTGTCCTTTCAGGAGCAGGCAGCGGGAAAACACGCGTATTGACGGTACGCACTGCCTATATGCTCACAGTGAAAAAGATTGATCCCAAAAGTATCATGCTTGTAACATTTACAGCGAAATCCGCAAAGGAAATGCAGCAGCGTCTGCTCGGTTATCCCTATATGACGCCCTCCCTTGTTTCTCAAATCGTTAGCGGGACCTTTCATAGCATCTTTTATAAAATCCTGATTTTCCACGAACCAGCCAAATGGCAGCGCGATTTCCTATTGAAGTGGGAGTGGGAAAAAGAAAAGGTATTGAAACAGGCTGGCAGGGAATTGGAACTTGATGATAAGGAATTTGCATATGATCAGGCCCTTCAACAAATCGGGCTTTGGAAAAACTCTTTGGCCTTTCCAGAAGATATTCAACCTAAGGACGATTGGGAGAAATCGTGTTTATTTTTATATAAGAAATATGAAGAATATAAACAGCAAACAGGGAAGTATGATTTTGATGATATGCTTGTAGGCTGTTATGTATTTTTAAAAAATCACCCAGATTTTTTAAAGAAATATCAGCAAAGGTTTAACTATTTTTTGGTAGATGAGTTTCAGGATATCAATAAAGTTCAATATGAATTGATAAAACTCCTCTCTGCTGAATCAAAAAATGTATGTGCGGTTGGAGATGATGACCAATCCATCTATTCATTCCGCGGAAGCGATCCGAAGTATATTTTGAATTTCAATCATGACTTCCCTCGATCCCAAGTGGTGAAGCTGACGGAGAATTACCGCTCTTCCCATGAAATTGTCGCTACTGCGAACCGCTTGATCAAGCGAAACCAGAACCGGATGGAGAAAAGGATGAGGGCACAGCATGATTCAGGAAATCCACCTGTTTTATTTTATCCTTATGATGAAGAATTGGAAGCGACGATGATCGTATCCGATATCCAAGAGAAAATATCCAAGGGAGCAAACCCTAGGGACTTTGCAGTATTGTACAGGACACACACGATGTCCAGGGCCATTTTTGAACGGCTTGCCGCTTCCAATCTGCCATTCGTCATTGAAAAGGATGCGGATTCGTTTTATCAGCGCAAGGTCATTCGCGGCATGCTTGCCTTTATGCGCTTGAGTTTGTTCCCGCATGATAGCAAGGCAGCATCTGAAGTCCTTTCCTCCCTATTCTTAAAGCAAAGTATATTACAAGAGTTAAAAGCAATGACAATATTGCAGGATTGTGACTTCATCGATGCATTTGCTTTTGTTAAGACTGGACATGCTTTTCAAGAACGAAAATTAAAAACGATTCCTGAACAGATTCGGTCTTTAAAAATTATGTCGCCACTCGTAGCGTTAGAGATCATCGAGAAAGATTTAGGATACCAGGAATATGTAAAAAAACGCGGTAATGATGCGAACCTGGAAAAAGGATCCGATGACATCCGTGACTTAAAGGTGGCGGCAAATCGTTTTCCAACCGTCGCCGCTTTCATTGAACATGTCGATCATATGACTGCGATGGTCCAAGAGATTAAACAGCTATCGAAACACTTTAAGGACGCCATACAGCTTACCACCATACATCGTTCCAAAGGGCTTGAATATCAAACCGTATATGTCCTTGCTGCTGTCGATGGCAGCATTCCTCATGATTTCGCACTTGAATCTTACCGAAAAGGGGAACTATCCCCTCTTGAAGAGGAAAGACGATTGCTCTATGTAGCGGCAACGAGGGCTAAAAAGGACCTTTACCTTTCCATCCTGCAAACTAGACGCGGACGGACTGCCCATCCATCACGTTTTCTGAAGCTTTGACCAAAAGCCGATACTATAAATCTTGCAAATGGACTTTTTTAGTTTAAAAAACTGCAGGCAAACTCGCTTTTTTTCAAGTTTGTCTGCAGTCTGAAGGCCTGCATGATAGCAGGCCCTTTTTCATTTTTTATTTATCATATTGGATATCGTCCCGAAATCAAGTTTATTCCCTTCAGCTACGATGGAATGAACGATTTTATCTTCCGTTTCCTTATTGACCGGTTTATTCGCTATTTTCGAAACACGCTTAATGACGTTTCTAACCGTTGTTTCATCTTTGAAGTTGGCTCCTTGCAGCGAGTTTGCCAATTCTAATACATCTTTCATATTTACGCCGGTTTTACCTTCTATGTTTTTAAAAAAGTTATTATCCATACTTAAGCCCCTCCCTTTTCTGTACCTATCCTATGGCATTATCAGAAAAAAGTGCTAGGCCCATACAAAAAAATAAAAGGAATAGGCTTCTTCTGCCTATTCCTTTTACGCCTTAGCAGAAAGAAGCCCCTACAATGATCAATAGGATGAACAATACAACGATTATCGCGAAAGTAGAACCGCCGCCGTATCCTCCGCCATATCCGCCGCCGTATCCATAACCGCCGCCGCCACAACAACCGTAGCCACCAAAACCAAACATACATATCACCTCGCTCTCGCTAAAGCTTACTGATAACATATGTAGGTCTGGACAAATATGTATAGGCCATGTCCCATTCCAAGGCTGCCTATTTCGCTAATTTTATCCTTTTGGCCTGAAAACCAATGCTCCGATGAATCCAAAAATGATTGCTGCAGAGATACCGGAACTCGTAATTTCAAACATACCTGTCAGTACGCCAACGAGCCCATGTTTTTCCGATTCCATCATCGCCCCGTTCACCAGCGAGTTCCCAAACGAAACGATCGGTATGGTTGCTCCTGCACCGGCAAAGTCAACCAGCGGCTCATATAAATCAAATCCGCCAAGAACAGCTCCTATTACAACGAATAAGCTTAACGTATGTGCTGGGGTCAGCTTAGCAACATCGAAAAGCAGCTGGCCTACTACACAAATCAAGCCACCGATGACAAAGGCCCAAAAAAACATTGCTAACATCGAAATCCCTCCTTTTTCATGAATTCATCCCATACTCAATGGACACTGCATGGGCGATGCACGGAATCGTATCTTTTTGCTGGACGGAAAGCGGCGACAATAACGCTCCTGTTGCGACAAGCAGGATTTTTTTATATTTACCGGAAATCATTTCATTTAATATATGGCCGTATAAAACGACTGCCGAACATCCCGCACCGCTCCCGCCAGCCAAAACAGGCTGGTCCTTTTTAAAAATCATCAATCCGCAATCTTTGAATTTTTCCTGATTGATATTACAGCCCTTTTGTTTCAATAAGTCATGGGCTGCCTCACTCCCTATTTGACCTAAATCCCCAGTAATGATGAAATCATAATCATCCGGGGTCAAACCAGTATCTTTGAAATGGGCAAGTATCGTATCGACTGCGGCCGGGGCCATTGCTCCCCCCATGTTGAAAGGATCTTTCAATCCCATGTCAATGACCTTACCAATAGTGGCCGAGACAATATGTGGATATTCCCCTTGCTTGCTTCCATTAGGAGCAACCAGCGCCACCCCTGCTCCTGTTATCGTCCATTGGGCTGTAGGTGGCTTTTGGCCGCCATATTCAGTTGGATAGCGAAATTGTTTTTCAACAGCTGCATTGTGGCTCGATGCACCTGTCAACACATAGTTAGCCCCGCCATAATTAGTGATGAAGGCAGCTAGAGCAAGCCCTTCCATCGATGTGGAACAGGCTCCAAACAAGCCGAAATATGGAATTCCATTGGTTCTTGCCGCAAAGCTTGTCGGTGTAACCTGATTGATTAAATCACCAGCCAAGAAAAACTGTACCTGCTCCTTGTCAATCTCCCCTTTCTCCAATGCAAGCTCTACCGCTTTCTCCATCAAATGGCGATGAGCCTTCTCATATGAATCCTGCTCCATCCATAAATCGTCGTATAGAATATCGAAATCTCCCGCGATTTCTCCATTAGCTTCAAATGGCCCCCCTGTTACCCCTGTTTCCAAGATGACCGGTTTATTGGTGAACATCCATGTTTGTTTTCCCTTTAACACCGCTTAGCCCCCACTCATTAGGTAAATCGTTTTTATCAACGCCACGACAAAGGCTGAAAATACTCCGAATAAAATAACCGATCCGGCCAATTTAAACATATTGGATCCAACTCCAAGTACAAAACCTTCCGTCCGATGTTCGATTGCTGCAGAAATGACTGCGTTACCGAACCCAGTGACAGGGACGGCACTCCCTGCCCCAGCAAACTGGCCAATGCGGTCGTAAAATCCGAAACCGGTCATCAAAAGGGCCAGAAACACCATGGTAGCCGTTGTCGGACCTCCAGCTGTCTGCTCTGTAAAGTTGAAAAAATAAATATAGAAGTAGGAAATGGCTTGTCCCACTATACAGAAAATGCCACCTACTAAAAAGGCCTTCAAACAATTCTTCACTATTGGTCTTTTAATTTCATGCTTCCCTTGAAGCTCTTGATACGCATCCTGTATTGGGGTCGTTTTATCCTTGCCGCTCATGTGTTGAACCTCTCTTCTAAATTAATTCTTTTTGAAGTTCTTCAATTTCCTTGAACTTCTTCCTTGCCTTTTTCTCGGGAACATCCTTTTCCTTGAGTAACTCGTTCAACCTTACTGATTCCAAAAAGATTTTATAATCGCTTGAAACAATAAAATCATTCTCTGGAAACTTTTCTTCCAGATTTTCAGTCACAGTCTTTTCGATTTTCTTCATATGAAAACGTTGTAAGTGCTTAACTTTATAAGCGACGATAATCTTTTTCCCGTTTTTCACGACGATCACATCATAGATTGTGTCTTCATTAGCAACTGTTTCCTTTACCTTTGAGATCAGTCCCTTTTCATCCTTCTCATCCATTCCATTAATGATATCCATCGGTTCAGGATTCGTACGTTTAATCATCGCGAAATTCTCCGTTTTTCCATCATTCTGATTGCTGCACGCCGTAAGCACACACAAAACAACTATAAAAACCAGCCAGCTTCCCTTAAAATATCTTCCTTGTCTGAACATAGAATCACATCCTAATTTATCGTTCTATTGTTATTTTCTTGTTTAACGGTTTTTTTATGAATGGTAGGATTAGGAAATAAAAAACCCTTCCAAAATGGAAGGGTTTTTTCACTCAATAGCCTTTATTTTTATTGTTATTATTACAGCCACAATCTTTCTTGATTTTGATTGGCTGATCTTTTTTTATCGGTTTTGCATATGCCCATGGATTATTCTGTTTCTGATTCAATTCATGACTCCTCCTTTAAGATCTATATCATACTATATGAATGATAAGACAAGTTGTTTCCAATTAAATGTCCATAATTTTGCTGATTATGACCTCAATTATCGCTCCTACTGCTGCAACGGCAAGGATCAATATCAGTACGTCGCCTATAAACCAATGTTGGATATAAAGGAAAACCAGAAAAAGGCTGACCCAGACACCCACGCACCAAAAACAACTTAGCAATTGACCCATCCACCCCAGCAGACCCTTTTCTTTGGGCATTAAAAATATTTCCACAATTCCTTCTTCATTTTTTTCCTCTATCTCTTTAAAAAAGGGGCTGCGCAGCGGCTCCATGATTTTATCGAAAACGATCAAGCGTGTCAGTCTGAAGGAAGCCAAACCTAATATGATAAATAAGGTAAATTCATTTTGTGGGGGAAACATTTAATATTGCTCCTTCACTTGGATTCTTCAATTATTTTGGCATCGATGATATCCGGCAGACCCACGAAACGGATATGGTTCCCTCTTTTAATTTTCACTGATTCCCCTCTCATGCCCAACACATGAAACCGAAGCTTTTCTCCGTTAATTACAGCCTCACATAATGGTTTTGGAAAACCTTGATGATTGGATAGGCGGGAAATGATGTCACGGGAAGATTCTTTCTTCTCCACCTTTTTCCTTTTTCTCTTAACTGGCTTTTCATTTTCCTGTTCTATTTGTTCAGTATGTTCCATTTTTTCAACCGGAGCTTGCTCAGGGACATATTCTTCCGTGATTTTCCTTAATCCCGTAATCTCTTTTTCAATTTCCTTCATGGCATCATAAACACCAAATTCGCGTTTGACCTGTTCGATTTTTTCTTCTTTATGCTCGGCCTCTTCCTGAAGTTCCGGCTCAGCGCTGTCTTGAGGTTTAGCCTTTTTCGTTCGAAAATCACTTTGCATATTTCCACGCAGATCTGATATTTTTGCTTGATCGACATATATAAGTGGTTTGGATTCCTTATCACCATTTTTCCCTGACATGAAAACCCTCCTTAATATTTCAGAATATCCACGGACTGCAGCTGTTCCATTTGGTATTGGACAACTTTTTTCCCGAATTTATGCCTTATGAACAAACTGGATTCTTTTTTTTGTTCCAATTTCCCGAATAGTGTACGGTCATTGATGATGAACCTACAAACAGGCTTAGGTGCAAAAGCTGGAAGTCGGGACAATAGCTCCACCAATTCCTCGGCGGTATATGAAGTACTGATATTTTTTCCATGTAAATTGATATGTTTCTTCAGCGTATTTTGTATGGTTTGTTTTCCATCAGCACAAGGCACACCAACTTTTTCCACGTCCATGATACCCCTCCTTCTTTTTCTCGAATAGGGTTGAAAGCAGCTTTATGCCGATTCTCGCAAACAATGAATATCCGCTCTATGTATCATTTATATGAAACTCACCCTTCTTTATGCTGGAGATGTGACACTCCTTCAAAAAAGGACATCAACCAAGCTTGGATATGCTGGGCATTTATGGAGAAAACTAAAAAATTTGAAGATGAAAAAACGGATAGATTTCAAATGAGGATACAGCAATTAAGGATTTCTGAGGAGTGGAAAATCAATAAAAAAGGGGACCGATATTGGTCCCCTTCTTTTACTGTCATCCGATTATATGGTAACCGGAATCCACATGGATATTTTCCCCGGTAATCCCGCGGGACATGTCACTTAATAAAAATACTGCCGTATCCCCTACTTCTTCTGGTGTCGTTGTACGACGAAGCGGTGCTTCTTCTTCAATCTTCTTTAAAATGGTATTGAAGTCGCGAACACCTTTTGCGGATAGGGTACGGATAGGTCCCGCTGAAATAGCATTCACTCGAATGTTATCTTTGCCAAGATCACTTGACAGGTAACGGACATTGGCTTCAAGTGAAGCCTTAGCCACTCCCATTACATTATAATTAGGCATGACCCGTTCACCGCCAAGATACGTCATTGTGACGATGCTGCCGCCTTCCGGCATGATTTCTTTCGCCGCTTTAGCTACAGCCGTTAAAGAAAATGAACTGATATTATGGGCAAGCAAGAACCCTTCACGGCTCGTATTGACGAACTCACCGTCCAGTTCTTCCTTGTTAGCGAATGCGACACTGTGTACCACGCCATGAATGATACCTGTTTCTTCCTTAATCGTCGCAAAACATTTTTCAATGCTTTCATCCTTCGTTACATCACATTGTAAAATGATGGAGGGCTCCCCTTCCAATGTAGAAGATAGTTCCCTAACGCTTTTTTCCGTACGGTCTTTTCCGTAAGTGAAAATCATCTTTGCACCTGCTTTATGTAAGGAACGGGCAACTCCCCAAGCAATACTTCTTTTATTCGCAACACCCATTATGACAAACGTTTTTCCCTCTAATGAAAAAGTCATCGTATGTGACCTCCTATTTTTAATACAAGTTATTAGTACCTGCTACTAATGACAGTATATCAAATTTCCTTTGATAAAAACACCGTTTTCTAAAGTCCTCTGGGAATGACCCTGCAGGAGGGCCATCTTTGACTTATAGTAAATAGCCCATTAATAATGTTGCTAATCCAAAATAAATAAGAATACTGATAAGGTCATTTATAGTTGTAATGAAAGGACCTGAAGCTACTGCTGGATCGATTTTCATTTTATGCATGAGAAGCGGGACGATTGAACCGGCAAGTGTGGCAACGATCAGAGTTATGAAAATCGAAATACCGACCAATAACCCCAGCATTAAATCTTTTTGCCAAAAATAGACGATGAAAATGATGGCAATTCCGCATGTCAGACCAATAATAAGGCCAGTTCCAGCCTCTCGAAGGACTAGTTTCCACTTGCTTTCCTGTTCTAATTCACCTGTTGCGATTCCTCTGACCGCCACTGCCAATGCTTGTGTTCCTGTATTTCCAGCCATGCCGCCAATCAATGGAATAAATACAGCCAGAATCGCTTTTTGGCTTAGTGTCTCTTCGAATCGCCCGATCAAACTCGCAGTCAGCAAGCCTAAGAACAAGAGGATGACCAACCATGGCAGCCGTTTTTTTGCAGCTGAAAATGGACTCTTATCAACATGATCCAGATCAGATATACCGGCGAGTTTAGAATAATCATCGGATGCCTCTTCATCCATGACATCAATGATATCATCAACCGTAATAATCCCTAACAAATGGTTCTGGAAATCGACGACCGGCACGGCAAGGAAGTTATAGTCCCTTATTTTTCGTGCCACCTCTTCCTGGTCTTCAGATACAGGTACGGAAACTACCCTGTCATCCATTAAATCACCAATTAAAGCATCTTCATCTGCAATGATCAAAGTCCTGAGTGATAAAACACCAAGCAGCTTCTTTTCCTGATCGGTAACGAACACATAATATATCGTTTCCGCATCCGGAGCTTCCCTTTTTAAGATCTGCATGGCTGATCGAGCCGTTTCATTTGCTTCAATGGCAATGAACTCTGTCGTCATGATACTTCCTGCCGTAGATTCCTCGTAATTCAGAAGTTCCTGGATTTCGCTTGCCGCTTCATCATCCATGATGGTCAAATAGCTAACGGCCTGCTCATCATTGATTTCATTCAGGACGTCAGCAGCATCATCCGCATACATATGGGAAAGCATATCGGCTGCGTAAGAAGGATTCATTTCAGCCAACAGGCTTTCATAATCCTCTTCATCTATTTCTATATTCTCAAAAAGGTCCGCCATTTCTTCCGGTGACAAATATGTGTAAATGACGGATCTGAATTCATCTGACAAGCTTGTATAAAATTGAGCCTGATCATAAGGATGCATTTCGAGGAACTCCGTACGGAACTGATCTAGATTTTCCGTTTTAAGCGCTTCAAGCAAAAACTCGTTATTCACTTGACTACTCTCCCGCTCCCGCTCCCGGTCCTTCATCTCCTCCATAACCATACACCTCCTAAAACAAATTTTTCATTTCTTCGTTTATATTTTATTTTTTAAATAATACTATACTAATACCATAAACATATACAAAACAAACAAAGGATGTGTCAAATGAACATCGATATCATAGGGGACATTCATGGATGTTTCGCTGAATTCAGGCAGCTGACCGAAAAAATGGGCTATACATGGGAGACTGGGGTTCCTGTACATCCCTCTGGAAGGATTCTCGGCTTTGTAGGGGATTTAACCGATCGCGGCCCCAATTCCCTTCAAGTAATCGAGGTTGTCCATGAATTAGTCATTAACCAAAATATAGCAAGGTATGCCCCAGGTAACCACTGCAATAAATTGTATCGTTATTTTTCAGGCAATAAAGTACAAATATCACACGGTTTAGAAACTACTGTAGCTGAATATGAATCACTGAACAGTCGGGAGCAGAAGAAAATCCGAAAAAAATTCATGGATCTATATGAACGCTCCCCACTTTATCAAATCATGGATGAAGGGCGATTGATCATTGCCCATGCAGGAATTCGCAGTGACTATATTGGTCAATATAGCAGTAAAGTAAAAACCTTTGTCCTCTATGGTGATATAAATGGCTCCAAACATCCGGATGGGTCTCCGGTCAGGAAAGACTGGGCCAAATCATACAAAGGGGAATCTTGGATCGTATATGGCCACACACCTGTCCCTGAAGCTAGACAAGTCAATCATACATACAATATTGATACAGGCTGCGTCTTCGGTGGAAAACTGACGGCTGTCCGTTATCCCGAAATGGATCTTCAAGAAGTGCCTTCAACCATGCCATATATAGCGGAAAAATTCAGGACATCTTTTGATTAACCAAAAAAACTCGCCATCTTGGTGAGTTTTTTTGCGTCCATGATTTTTTTTAAAATCCTGAATCGTTCGTTTTAATGTGCCCCGTTATAAAATCAGGAATCCCATCCTTTACTTCCATCGAGCAAACGGGACATATCTTCTGGCAAATCTTCTTGAAACAACATCATCTTCTTTGTGAAAGGATGTAAAAATTTCAGCTCAAAACAATGCAGGGCTTGGCGAGGTATACCTCTCCTGTTCCCTCCATATAAATCATCACCAGCCAGCGGGTGACCAATATGAGCCATATGGACCCTGATTTGATGCGTACGCCCTGTTTGGAGTTCCAAATCAAGGAATGTATGGGACTCTGTGTGTGCCAATACCTTAAATAGGGTACAGGCATGCCGGCCATCCTCCCTAACTTCCCGTTCGATGATGCTGGTCGATTTTCGTCCGATTGGCGCCACTATCTCTCCTACAGGTCCTTCAACGATCCCCTCAGCTATGGCTTGGTATCTCCGTTTAACCTGTCCTGATTTTTGCTGTTCACTTAATAGGTGATGGATATGCCGGTGCTTGGCAATTAAAACCAGACCTGATGTGTCCCGGTCAAGACGTGTAACTATATGGATCGTCGCCTGTACTCCCGTCTTCCTATAATAACCCGCCAAGCCATTCGCCAGACTGCCGTTGGGATGCTCGCGGGAAGGAATGGTATTCATGAAAGGGGGCTTGGCCACCACCAATACAAACTCATCTTCATACCTGACATCCAGGGGGATCGGTTCCGGTAAAAGGCCTTCGCTTGCCTGCTCCGGCGGGAATATGACGGTGACGGTGTCACCTGTTTCAATCCGTTCCCTTACGGTTACTTCTTCACCGTTCAACCGGATATATCCACCTTTAAACTTAATATCCGTTAATGCTCGTTTTGAAATATCGCATTTGCTGAGAAACTCTCGCAATAAAGAGCCAGAATCCTCTTCAGAAACCGACCAGGTCAAAGAAAAGTTTTGATTTGACATGAGGTGAGTCTATCTCCTTAATTAGCAATAAATGAATCATGCACTCTTTTCCAGAAAGGAAAAGGGCGGAATCTGGCAAATCGGATCTTTTCATCTGCCACCCGGCACTGTATCGACTTTACATTTTCCTGAAGCAAGGACAAATGGTCGACCGTAATTTGAAAATTGACCGCATTGACCGGCCTGAACATACATGTATGATGTGCCGGCAGCAGAAGTGGAGATCCTACCGTTCTAAACACCCGGTTATTAATGGATGCCAATTCGGTAATCTGGATGGCATCGATTGATGGATGGACGATGGCCCCGCCAAGCGCCTTATTATACGCCGTGCTTCCAGATGGCGTCGCAATGCATAAACCATCTCCACGGAACGTCTCGAAATGCTGGCCGCGTATTTCAACGTCCATTACGAGCGTCCCTTCAACACTTTTGACTGTCGATTCATTCAAAGCCAAAAATCTGTTTTCCCGTCCTCCATGCTGATAACGGACAATCGTTTCGAGCAGTGGATATTCCACTATTTGAAATGGGGTTTTGGCTAAAGCTATCACCAATTTTTCAATTTCATCAGGGGTCCAATCTGCATAAAACCCAAGATGTCCTGTATGTACTCCAACAAAGGCAGTTTTATCCAATCGATTCTTATAACGGTGAAAAGCATATAATAAAGTGCCATCACCACCGACAGAAATGACAATATCCGGCTGATCTTCGTCATATTCCAAATGAAAGTCCTGAAGATACGTTCGCATCCTTTGCATTAAAGTATTCGATTTCGCATCTCCTTTTGACGTAATCGCAAATTTCATGTAATCCCACCTTCAATTTAGATTTCTTCTCGTTTACCCATTTATTTGTTCAAGAATCTTTCTTCCGGGAAAAAAGACGCTGGGCTTCCTGGATTTCCGTACGGATTTGCGACATCTCTGCATCAAGCAGGAAGGCAGCTTCAGCTGCACGTTTGAGTCGCAGTTGAATATCTTCCGGGAAAATGCCTTTATATTTATAATTTAAAGAATGTTCAATCGTCGCCCAAAAATTCATCGCAAGAGTCCTGATTTGAATTTCGGCAAGGATATTCTTTTCGCCATGGATCGTCTGGACCGGATAGCGGATTACAACATGATAAGAACGATAGCCGCTAGCTTTTTTATGGGAAATATAATTCCTCTCCTCGACTATCTCAAAGTCATTTCGACCTCGTAAAAGTTCAACCACCTGTTCGATATCATCCACGAACTGGCACATCATGCGAAGCCCTGCAATATCCTGGATCTCAGTTCCCAATTTATCAATGGGAATGTCCTTTAGGCTCGCCTTATCCAATATGCTGACAATCGGCTTTACCCTGCCTGTTACAAATTCGATCGGTGAGTGAATATTCTCTCTCTCAAACTGTTTCCTTAAACCCTTTAGCTTAACCTTCAATTCTTCGACAGCCTGAGTATAAGGCGCCAAGAAATCGTCCCAACTCTCCATTGCCACACCACCTATATCTATCTAAAAAGCGCCTGTTCAACTCTGGTATGGGCAGAACGCTCTCCTAAACCCAGCAGCCAAATGACTTTATGCCAATTCACCACTGGTTCCTATTAAATCTTTCTCTAGCAAAGAATATGTATTAAATTTCTATATATACGATTGACCAATTCTCGTGCTCAACGTTTATATTTTATCATATCCTGCAATTGATTCCTAAAAATTCAAGTACAATAGCAAAAAATTATTGAATTCAATTTGACAGCTGGAATGGTTCTTATATGATTAACCTAAGAATCAGCGAGAAAGGATGGGACACATGAACCAGCATATTGAAATTGAATTTAAAAACCTCTTAAGCGAAAAAGAATTTCGTCAACTGATCGAATACTTTCATGTCGGGGCATCAAACTTTAAAACACAGAAAAACCATTACTTCGATACACTTGGATTCTCTTTGAAACAGCAAGACTCTGCACTTAGGATCAGGGAGAAAAATGGGCGATACGAGCTGACTTTAAAACAGCCCGCTAAAGAAGGATTATTGGAAACGAATCAAGATATTCCTGAAGAAACCGCATATGGCTTCCTGAAACATAACATATTCCCTAGTGGCGAGATCCGACATCTTATCCTCGAGTGCGGAATTGATCCAAAAGACTTTACCTGCTTTGGGACACTACAGACAGACCGTTTTGAATTTCCTTACAAAGAGGGTCTGCTCGTTTTAGACCATAGTTCGTATTTGAATCAGGAAGACTTTGAGCTTGAATATGAAGTGTCGGATGCAAAAGCCGGGAAAGAAAACTTCCTGACCCTCCTTGAAACCCTTAAAATTCCGGTAAGGGAAACCGAAAATAAGGTTAAGAGGTTTTATCGTGCCAAATTCCAAAAATAATCCTGTTTGAACCCATTCGGAGGTGGAGAGTTTGAAAATCCAAGATTTCAAAACGTTTATGGAATTGCAGGCAATCGAGCAATTCACAAACGGCAACATCGAAAATACAAATTCATCTCGAACCATTTTCCAGGACATGCTCTCGGCATTGGTTTCGAGTGATGCTCTAGAAGGCACTTCGCAGACATTGGGTTCCTTATTATCCAATGTGGAAACGGAAGCGAAGAAGTCCTTTCTTCAACCCATCGGCCTGACATCCATGAATATCAACCCGATTTCCGCTGCCCATGCTAACAATCAGAGCAGCGGAAACGCAACAAACTATGATCATATCATCAGCCGGGCGGCAAGTTTATATAATCTCCCGGAAAAACTGATTAAGTCTGTCATTAAACAAGAATCGAACTTCAACCCTGAAGCCACCAGTTATGCGGGTGCAACCGGCCTTATGCAGTTAATGCCAGCAACTGCAAAAAGCCTTGGGGTGGATGATGCAACCGATCCAGAACAAAACATCATGGGCGGGAGTAAATATTTAAGTCAAATGATGGCTCGTTATGACGGGGACATTCAGGTTGCCCTTGCTGCATATAATGCTGGGCCAGGAAATATCGATAAATATAACGGCATCCCTCCTTTTAAAGAAACTCAGAACTATGTTCAAAAAGTTTATGGCACATTTTCAAGCTAAAGCAAGCTGACCCTGTTTATTTATGATGGGTCAGTTTTTTCATGTCTATATTTACTTCTTCCACGCACCTTGAACAAATGGTAAAGCTCCTCAAATGCTGTCATCTTCAATCATTTCCCTGTGTCATACTACAGATGTAAAATTTTCTTTAAGCTATATATTTGTTATATCAGTACGTCATTGATAAAATATGAATAAATATCAACCATCTTTCTTTAAAAGGAGTAATCAACATGATGCAAGGGAACCCTACACCATATGAATTAATTGGAGAAGGGCAATTACACAAATTAATTGATGTGTTTTACTCCAACGTTAGTCAACACCCGGATCTGCAGCCAATATTCCCTGACGATTTAACTGAAACGGTCCGTAAGCAAAAACAATTTATGACTCAATATTTAGGCGGTCCCTCTTTATATACCGAAGAGCATGGCCATCCTATGTTGCGGGCTCGACATATACCTTTTGAAATTACACCAGAACGTGCGAAAGCGTGGCTCTCATGCATGTATCAAGCCATGGACGAAGTTGGCCTTGAAGGTGAGATTAGGGAGTTTTTCTATCACCGCCTCTATTTGACGGCACAGCATATGATCAATACATCCGGAACTGACGGGAAAGGAGAAGACAGTTGAGCGCACAAAAACCAGTTTTCAATATTTCCGATTGGATCAAGACGCAGCATTGCTATGAAATAGGAAAAAAGCCAATTGAAATTTATGTTTTTGTTGATCCGCTTTGTCCCGAATGCTGGGGCTTAGAACCAATTATTAGGAAATTACAGATGGAATATGGCCAACTGTTCAGTTTGCGCCATGTTTTAAGCGGTAAAATCGATTCTCTTAATATGGGGAAAAATAAAAATTATGAAAACCTTGCTCAAGTTTGGGAAAAGACAGCCAGCCGCTCGGGAATGTCCTGCGACGGGAGCCTTTGGTCTGAAAACCCAATCTCTTCTCCATATACAGCTTCCATCGCAATAAAGGCAGCGGAATTGCAGGGCCGTAAATTGGCCATTCGTTTTTTAAGGCAGCTTCAAGAATATGTATTCATAGGTAAAAAGGATATATCCAATATCGAGGTCTTGACCGAATGTGCCAAAATGGTCGGTTTGGATGTGGAGGAATTCCTTTATGACATCAATTCTTCCAGTGCAGCAAAAGGCTTTCAATGTGACATGAAAATCACAAGTGAAATGGAAGTGACTGAAATACCTTCCCTTGTCTTTTTCAATCAAAATATTGAAGAAGAGGGAATAAAGGTTTCAGGTGTCTATTCTTACGAGGTATATGTTCAAATTTTAGAAGATATGCTGAATGGTCTTCCAGCCCCCGCACCCCCTCCCTCTCTCGAAGAATTTCTAAGCTGTTTCAAACTAGTGGCCACAAAGGAGATTGAAACGGTTTATAATATGAGTAAGAATACCGTCGAGTTGGAAATGAAAAAGCTTGTTTTAAAACAGTTGGCAGAGAAAATTCCTGCTAAATACGGAACGTTTTGGAGATACACAAAGAAACAGTCATGAATTTGACTGCTTCTTTGTTATATATTAAAAAGGAAAAACCATGCAAATCAAAAGATTGCATGGTTTTTTATTATAAGAAATAAGGGGATGGGAGAAATTTTTCACGATCAAACAAAGGGGTATAAGTTTGTTTGTGATTCACTTCACAATATATAATATAACAGATAACCCATTTATGTTTCAACTATATGTGTAACTTTTCACAAATTGTTCACAATATATATTGTTCGTCTTTTATTATCCTTTCTAGTATATATAGCTAAATAAGAGACGGTTTTAATTTTTAGGCCATACGTGTTTTGATAGATGATTTAGTATGGGATTGAGTTTATTTGTGAAATGAATCACAATAATGGCTAAACACTTCTTTTTATTCATTCAGCTAACGTTCAACTTTTATTACTACCGGTACCATTATATTTCATGGACATGAAAAACCCCGGCAAATCACGAAATTTGCTGGGGTTTTCACCTATTTATACGATTAAGGGGATAGGAGAAATTTCACGACGAACAAACAAAGGGGTATATGTTTGGGATGTGATAACTTCTATATCTGTACTATAGCAGATTACACACCTTATTTGCAAGAACTTTGTGCGCGACTTCACATTATTGTCATATTCTTAGAATACTACTTATTCTAAAACATACTATCTAATAATGAGCAGATGAGTTTTTACTGCTGCCAGGTTGGAGGTGACCAAATTGAAAGGCTTTATTCTACTCATACTCTTGATGGGGTCGCTATTTGTCCAGCTACTCGGTATCATGGACCTCATTCCTCTGTATTTTACCTCCCCTATTTTATTTTTTGTTTTGTTCATAATTCTTCATAGCTTAAATCAGAGAAATCGTTTTAAAGGATTATGACGGACATCCAGATAAAGATGAAAAGGACCCGAAGTGTTCGGGTCCTATCCACATCCTATTTATTCAAAAGTTCTTCCAACTCATTTAATTTTTCTTCGAATACATTCATGGCTTCTTGTACAGGCTCGGCTTTTGTCATATCGACGCCGGCCTTTTTGAGTACTTCAATCGGATAATCGGAACTTCCTGATTTCAGGAACTCCAGATACCTTTTGACAGCAGGCTCTCCTTCTTCAAGGATTTGCTTGCTCAATGCTGTTGCTGCACTGATTCCAGTTGCATATTGATAAACATAGTAATTATAGTAGAAGTGTGGAATACGAGCCCATTCCAAACCGATTTCTTCATCAATGGTCACGTTCTCGCCAAAGTATTTCTTGTTCAGCCCATAATATTCCTTAGTAAGCATATCCGCCGTCAACGCTTCTCCATTTTGAGCTTTTAAATGAATGGTATGTTCAAACTCAGCAAACATCGTTTGTCGGAACAATGTGCCACGGAAGCCTTCCAGGTAATGGTTCAGTAAATAGATGCGTTTCTTTTCATCTTCGATCGAATTCAGTAAATAATCATTCAACAGGTTTTCATTACAAGTGGATGCAACTTCCGCTACAAAAATTGAATAATTCCCGTATGGATATGGCTGATGTTTACGTGTATAGTAGCTATGGACCGAATGCCCAAACTCATGAACGAGCGTGAATAAGTTATTGACGTTATTTTGCCAGTTCATTAGAATATAAGGGTTCGTCCCGTATGTCCCCGAAGAATAGGCACCGCTTCGTTTCCCTTTGTTCTCATGCACATCGACCCAACGGTTTTCAAATCCCTCTTTCAAAACGTTCAAATAGTCCTCCCCTAGCGGAGCAAGACCTTTAAGGACATAATCTTTGGCCTCGTCATATGTCACTTCCATCTTCACTTCTTTAACAAGAGGAGTGAATAAATCATACATATGAAGTTCATCTAATTCCAGTACCTTTTTACGTAAATCAAGATAACGGTGCAGTAATGGCAAGTTGTCGTTGACCGTTTTAACGAGATTATCGTATACGGTCTCCGGAATGTTATTATTACTTAAAGCCGCTTGGCGTGCTGAATCATATTTTCGAACCGTGGCATTGAAGTTGTGGTTTTTCACCTCACCTGACAGTGTTGAAGCAAATGTATTACGGAACTCCCCGTACTTGCTGTATACCCCTTTAAATGCCTCCTCACGTACACGGCGATCTTCACTCTCAAGAAATCTGATATACCTTCCGTGAGTAATTTCCACTTCATTTCCCTCTTCATCCTTGATGGTCGGGAATTTTAGATCGGCATTGTTAAGCATACCGAAAGTATTACCCGATGCATCGAGTACTTCTGATGCCTGTGCCAATAGTTCTTCCTGCTCTGCTGATAGGATATGGGGTCTCTGAAGATTAATTTCCTCTAAAGAATGTTTATATAATTTCAATTCTTCTTTTTCTTCCAAAAACCCTTCCACTTTACTTTCGTCAATACTCAATAGTTCAGGAACCATATATGAAAACGCAGCCGCTGCCTGTGCGTATAAAGCTTTTGCCCGATCCTCCATACCTTGATAAAATGGATTGGTTGTATCTTGATCATTGCGCATATGTGAATAAGAATAAACTTTCCCTAGCTTCTCGAAAACCTCATCTTGAAGTTGGAGGGCAGCAAATAGCTTTTCTGCGCTTTCTCCCAACGTCCCTTTATGCGCCTCCGCTTTCTTGAGGTCTTCCTTTACCGCTTTGAAGGCAGCTTCCCAATCTTCCTCGGTTGCGAAGATATCTTCCAGTCTCCACGTATCTTCAGGAGCTATTTCACTTCTTGAAGGTAATGTATTCGTTTTTGTTTCCTGTGCCATAAAAATTCCTCCCCATTCTATAGAAACTTGCCATTGGGCTAACTCATTAAACCGGATTGAACACTGCAATGCTTCATTCTGTTTAATTCCCAGTTCTTATTACTATTTCTCCATTTACAAAAATAATCCTGCCATTTCATCTGAATTCAAGATAAATTGAGATGTCATCACTGATTATACTGGATATTCCCCTTTTCCATCATCAATTTATGCTTATCATAGAAATCTTTTTCCAAAATTTGAGCTTGATCACTGGTGAAGGGAAGGGTAAATTCCTTTTCAATTTTGAAAACCCCTTCTTCCAGCTTTGATAGATAACCCAATTGTTCCAAAAGCATGATATATTGATCAATAGGATACTCGATGGTTTTTTCATGAAGCAATGGCAACGGTCTGAACTTTATTTCCCCTTTTTTTGAACGCTTTCTAAAAATGCGGATAATATCAGCCATATAAATCTTTTCCCCTGTTCTTTTCTCTTGAAACGCATCCATGTATAACCATGCCTGCCATTCGATTGAGGCAGTTTCGATCAACAGCATCCCTCTGACGGGAACACCCACTTCAATTGGAAGTGTCGCAGGTGAAATATGATGTAAATATAGGGCTTCGAAAAAAGGATCGCATCTGCGTGCTGTTTTCACTCGATGGAGCGACCAGCCATTTCGTTTATATCTCCATACAGGCAGAAAAGGGAAACGAAAGCAGTTTTGGGGGACTGCCCGACTAGGGGGAAGGAGCTTTAGAGAAGCTGTTGTCAATTCGGCAAAGACGGTTCTAGGGGTAAAAGGAGTGAGGTTCTTCAATACTGATAAATGATCAGTTTCCGGGCAATACATCCAAAGAAACGGATGATGGAAGCTGCCGGTGACGAAGAGCCATTGGAAGCGGGATATACTGAATTCATAAAAGCTTTTCCTTTTTAAGCTTTTTGCAGCGAGGATCCAGATTGGTTTAATGCCTATGCTTTGATAGGCTCTTGACCTTTCCATGAATTCCGCCTCGGGGATAACTGAGCATTGAAATTCTATCGCATAACGATTACCTCCTATCCTCACTAAAATATCAGTCCTTTTCTTAATTTCGGGAAGGTAGGCTTCTAGATCCACTTGATAACCATGTGATAAAAACCACTGAAACAATTTTCTTTTTCCCATTAAATGATAAGCGGATTCCGGTTCTGAAGAAGCACGGCATGAAGAACTATTTTTATGGGCGAAATGCGGAACCCTTACACTGCCCGCTTTGATGGTCAATTCCATCTTGCAGCATGGACAGTAATAATCTGCTGACTTTCTCCAGTCATCAATCATGTTTGCCGGTATCTTTTCAGGGAGGGTAATCCAAGTCCCTTCTTTATTTATCGCAGTTAGCATACATCTCCTCCTCACCCACTACATTCGCCTGGTTCGCTTAGGATTCCTTTTAATGTGAAAAAAAAAATGCCTGAACGGCATAAAAGAGAGTTACTATCTAAAGAAGGGGTGAAAGCAATCGGCAAGTGGACTCCAATAATTTCAAACCGAAATTCCGTTTGTAAAACTCATCAATCTCCACTTCCTTGGATACCTTTATATCTTCCATGTAATCATTCACCAGCTGCTGAGCACTTTCCGTCCGGTAAAGAAATGCATTGACCTCGAAATTCAGGTGAAAGCTTCTCATATCGATATTGGTTGTCCCAATTGATGCCATTTGGTCATCCACTATGATGATTTTACTATGCATGAAGCCTTCATTATATTGAAATATACGAACTCCAGAAGCAAGCAATTCGGGAAAATAAGTTCTCGAAGCATGAAATACGATACGTTTATCGGGGTTCTTAGGGACGAGAAGCCTGACATCCAAACCACTTAAAGCAGCCACCTTTAACGCTTGTAAGATATTGTCATCAGGAACGAAATACGGGGAGGCAATCCAGACGGACTTTTCTGCTGAAGTGATCATCTTAAAAAAAATGCTTTTAATGATCGTCCATTCACTATCCGGCCCTCCGCCAATCAATTGAACTCCGCCATATCCGTGATGGTTCGGCATTCCGGTCATGAGGTATTCATCGCTTAAAAAACTATTGTTGGTGCTATAATACCAATCCTGCAAAAATATGAGCTGTAACGTCCTGACAGCTTCCCCCTTTATGATGAGATGCGTATCCCGCCAAGAACCGAATTTCTGGTCTTGTCCCAAATATTCATCCCCTATATTGAGGCCGCCGATGAAACCGACAGAGCCATCTATCACAATTATTTTACGATGGTTGCGAAAGTTGAATTTATTATTTAATAAAGGGAGATGCAACGGACCAAAGGCCACCATTTCGGCTCCCGCATTCTTCAGTTCATCGATATAAGATCGGGCTAACTTCCAGGAACCAACCGCATCATAGAGAAAACGGACCTTTACCCCTTCTTTTACTTTTTGTATCAAGATGTCTTTTAGCAGTCCGCCAATGCGGTCATCCCTAACAATATAATATTCTAAATGAATATGATGTCTTGCTTTTTTTAATTCTTCGATGATATTGGAAAATGTCTCCTCACCATTCCGTAAAACCCTGGTTTCGGTCGTAAATGATACAGGGCTATTCCCCAGCCTATTTGCAAGAGTGATTAACTGCTGAGGGTGCTCGCCCATTTCCATAATTCGTTCATTATATCCCGCTTCGCCGCTTATTTTCACGAAAGTCTGTTTATCCAAAAAGTACTTCTTGCGAAATATCCTATCTTTCCGAAAATTACGGCCAAACAAAAAGTAAAAAATGAAACCGATGAATGGGAAAGCGCAAAAAATAACAAGCCATGTTATGGTCTGGATGGGATCTCGATTTTCGAGGAAAATGTTGAATCCAATTATCACCAAGAAAATGGTCAAAATAAGGCTAGAATAAAAAATCAGCCTGCCATCAACGTCATTTAATAGAAAATGCCAAGTGCTGACCAACATGAGAATAAGCAGACCGATGCCAACTATATTCTTCACCTAGACTCCCTCCAATTAACAAACACAGGAACACTAAAAAAACCCCCTTAGACGAAAAGGCCGATTTCTACTGAAATCGGCCTCAACAGTCTATGCGAAATATTTATCGACCGTTGTGAATACATCATTTTCGATAACTATCTTTCCGTACTCTTCAAGCATGTGCACCGTTATAGGCGACTCCTGGCTATATTCCAATAAAAGACTTAGAACATTATCGATTTCTTCCTCATCAATCTCCGCTTCGGAAAATTCGATATAAAGATAATATTTATTCTGATAAACATAAAGTTTAGTCGTCCAATCATCCAAGCCATGACGTTTGCTTAATGAAATGACATCTTCGAAATCCTCGAAAGTCGTGATGAATTCAATCATACCATCTTCGAATGTCATACCGCTTTCTTCATCTTTGCCATGAAAATGTTGATCAAGAAGCGTATCCATCTTGTCTGATACATTCAAATCCCTTAACTTATCATCTGAAAGAGGCAGCTCGAGTTTCTGACCATCTTTGGCAAGCTGGGCTTTTGTGACCAAAACTTCCAAGCCTTTTTCAAGGGCTTGAACTTGAATCCATAAAGGTCCTTCAATCATGAATTCTTCTTCCTGATGCACTTCATCCATCATTTCCCAAAAAAGTTCCTCACTTCGCTCGCGGCTGTACCAAATTTCTTCGCGATCAAAGCCTCTTTCCTCAATATCTATATAGGAAATATAAAATTTTACTGTATCGTCATTAATGCGTTCGATTTCCATGATTCCCCTCTCCCTTCCTTTCTCATTTTGAAGGGATAATAACCCCCAAGCGAAAATTGCTCTTAAAAGCTCTTTACCCGTAAGTGAATACTGTAAATCATGATAGTCATTAAAACAGACTATTTTACATCATTTTATGACAAAACCTTGAAGAAGGGAAATAAAAAACATTACTTATCTAAAAAACAATTGTTTGCCTAATATTCCATTCATTCTATAAAAAAATACATCCGCATGCAACTATCATAATGCTTTATTAAATTTCACTCTTACTGCCGTCAATGTCATATTATATACATGGCATGATGAGCTGCATTCTTATTTTTTCTTTAAATGATGACCGGTTCAAGGGACCTGTTGCAGCTAAGAAACGACCGCTGTCGCCTATCAATCCTGTTATGTTCCCCGTCATTAAGTTAAAAAAATCAGCGGAAAATCGGATATGTATAAAGAAAAAGCCCTGCACATTTCCTGGCAGAGCTTGAAAGACCTTATTAGTTGACCATACGTTGTGCTTCCCGTAATTGGAAGGTACGAACTTTACGTGGTAAAAATCGTCTTATCTCATCTTCATTATAACCAACTTGAAGCCGTTTCTCGTCAAGGATAATTGGACGTCTCAACAGTCCAGGATTCTCCTTGATCAATTTATATAATTCTTGAAGAGGCAGGCTCTCTAAATTTACGTTTAACTTTTGGAAAGTTTTTGACCGTGTTGAAATGATTTCATCGGTACCATCTTCTGTCATTCGAAGAATTTCTTTAATCTCATCAATCGTTAACGGTTCTGAAAAAATGTTTCTTTCTTTATATCCAATCTCATGTTCCTCTAACCATGCTTTTGCTTTTCTGCATGAAGTACAACTAGGTGATGTATATAATGTTACCATGCTTACTCACACTCCCTAAATATAGAATCGGTGATCTATGAGGGGAAATCTACTATTAGTATTCATAAGTACCACTCTAATTTGAAATAATTTTAAATAAGTATTTCATGTTCCTTATTATACACTAATTTTTTTAAAATGAATACCCTTTTTGATATTTGAAAAAATCCTTTAAAACTTCCTGTTCAGGCTGTACTATAGCTATTTCATTTTTTTATGTAATACATTAAGACCACATTTTCTAATTGAAAAAACATACCTGCCATTCTCATTTAACTCTCAATTCGGCCCTCATGATTATTTAATTATCTCGTTACTTTTATTTACCCCCAATCCTTGTCAATAAACAAGATCATGTTAATATATTTTCTTTAATAAAAAGCAAATTCCTCCTTTTACAAGAAAAACCATTCTTTTAGCACATATATTTCCAAAAGTGAAAAAGGTAATTCGAAAGAATCCGCAATAAGGGAGTAATCTACCATCCAAGAAGTTATAGATATTCATTTCCCTGCAGAATATGCCAGTAAAAGACAGTTAGTCTTCAGTAAAAAACGATTCAGTTGATTCCAGAAATCCGCTCCCTTTCCGCCGACTGTCTGCCAAGCCTTCTCGACGCAAGCGTCTGCGGGGTCTCGGCTAGCCAGCTTCTCGGCAGGAGTGTCGCATATTTCTCAATATATTGGAGGTTACATCCAAAATGACTTTATTGAATATTAACCAAATTATCCTTTTAAAAAACATGATCTCGACAAACTAAAAAGGGCAGGTTAACAACCGGCCCTTTTTACTCAAACTTCCATCTCTTTAAAAATATCGGCTTCCTGACCTGCATTCAAGCTAAGTACATCATCTACATCTTGATAAGATTTCCCATAAAGATCATCATCTTTGTAAGTATGGATTTCAGAATAAATCTCTTTCATGAAATCAAATACATCTTCTTCATCGACAGATGGATTTGCCGGCCAATACAAGATTTCCATAGGCGTATTCTCCTTGGTGGCAAGCGATTTTCTGCTGTAGGAAATCGAAGAGGCGTGCTTGAATCCTTCCCTTTTATAAAATTTCAGCCTTTTAAATGTATCATCATCATTTTCTTGTACTGGTTCTACTTCCAGCAAGATCGTTTTCTGCTTTTTTTGCAACTTTTGAATTAATTTCCTTCCAAGTCCCTGCCCCCTTGATTTCTTTGATACAAAAAGGTAATCAACGAATATAAACTCGTCCCCTTCCACATATAATAAAACATGGTCGGGACCTTCATCCTTTTTATATATTTCCTGCTTATCTTCTAAAAGAACTTCTATGTGTTCTTTTGACTTCATTTCTTCAATAGGGAAATACTGGTTTAGCTTTTCATACCAATTCATAATTTAATCTCCTCATTTGCTAGTTTATACTTTCCAGATTTTTTCTTATCCACTACAATGGAACTTGAATAGCTTGAAAATATTAGGAGGGTTTTGATGATCAGCTACTTTTTGGACTTTTTTTTAGTCGCCGCTTGCGTTATTGGCATTACGGCTGTGAATGGCGTTGTGACGAATGGCATCGGCGAAAAATGGTTTGGCGGGAAACGTCACTCTCATATTTTCGATCAATCGAAACGAATTCAGTCAGGGTGGAGTCAAGTTGGCGGGAATAAAAAGCGGTAATTCAGAGAGAATTTTGGATGACCGGAAGGAACTTCCTAGGTCATCCTTTTTTTCATGGGGTATAGTCTACTCCCTTTGTATATCGATTTGCTGCATTCCACAATAGGTATTCATCAATACCATTATCATTCAATGCTTTTATTTGGGCTTCCACTTCTTCCTTACCATACCTTTGGTAATTACCATCACCTAAATATGAGGCAGTAAAATCTTGGAGCCAAGGTCTTGAAGTAGGTGGTGTTTTTAATTCCTTCAGCTTCCCGTTCTCCAATTTCGCATATTCCTTAACGAGATTATAAGGCTCCAAATCAGGCTTTTCGATACCAAAATAAGATGTCCAGTGGCTCGGATAGATCATCGAGGAAATTACATCAACATTCTCAGAGATTTTTGTGAAGTTTTGCCCAATTCCGGGAGCTTCAGGCAATGTAGCCGCATATCCAAAAATATCCACCGACACTTTGACATCGTATGGTTCCAGTTGTTTCCTCGCATAACTTACGAAATCCGTAACTGCCTGAACCCTTTTGGCTGTATGACTCATTTTCGCTTCATCATATTCACCGACATCATATTTCAAATCATCTTCTTTATTTTCGAATCCTTCGGGAAAACGGACATAGTCAAATTGAATTTCTTTAAAGCCCATCTTTGCCGCTTCAATGGCAATACCGACATTATAATCCCACACTTCTTTTAAGAATGGGTTAACGAAGGCTTCCCCTCGACCATTCTTCCATACCTTTTCACCATCTAAAAAAGACAACTCAGGTTTCTCTTTGGCCAAAAGGGAGTCTTTAAAGACGACAACCCTTGCAATCGGATAAATCTGTTTATCCTCAAATTTTTTCAGCATTGCCCTTGGGTTTTTTATGTAGTCTTTACCAATCCCAGCATATGGAGAGTCGGGATCTTCCGTTTTATACGTTACGTTCCCCTTGTCATCCTTAATGTCAATGACCATCGCATTCAAATCGGTTTCATCTACATATTTGATAAGTTCATTCAGTTTATTGCCACCCGCTGCAGGCCCTGTCACATATATTCCGCGTACAGCTTCCGGATAGTCGAATTTCAACCCCGAATCAAAAACAAAACGCGGTACGCTCGCAGGCAATTCTTTATTTTCTAATGCTACCTGCCTCGTTTCGTTCATGCCTTGCGCATGAACTGGCTGTTGAATCAGGAATACGCACATACCTGTCATCAACCATTTACACATTGGTTTCATTTTCTCCACCTCATTCGCCATCAGTCATCAATATTCAACAAATATAATAAACCCCTTTCTTTAATACCACAAACAATTAACTTTACTCCTATATATGATAAATAATTAAAAAAACTGCTTTACAAAGTTTCAGCTTAAGAATACGTTCACAATCCTGTATTCCCTTGTGAGTATCCTTCCCTAAAATGGTCTGCTCATTGTGGTATATGTTAAACGGTTTGATTTTCCTCGAACCCTTCATTTCTTCCATGTCAAAAAAAGAAACGGAAATCCTTTCTAATGGCTTGATTTCCGTTTCGATTATACATTTAATATGAATAAATGCTAAAATACAGTATAGTGGACATTTCGTATTCTCAGAATGGCATCGATACAGGACAAAACGGCCCTCCACAAGATTCAAATGAGCGTTTCCCCACACAGGAACATGCACATTTCTTTCAAAGAATGTGGATTCATTTTCTATTTATCCTTACAATAATGAAGAGCGAATATCCATTTATCAATAAACGTATTTAGAGGAGTGACTAGCAGTTGAAAAGGATTTTCTCCGGCATTCAGCCATCCGGTTCCGTTACTTTAGGAAATTACATCGGAGCCATGAAACAATTCGTTAACTTACAAAATGAATATGAATGTTTCTTTTGTATTGTTGACCAACATGCAATTACAGTTCCACAAGACCGCATCAAGTTAAGGAAAAACATTAAAACATTGGCTGCTTTATATCTGGCCATTGGCCTGGATCCTGAAAAGAATACCATCTTCATTCAATCAGAAGTACCAGCGCATGCACAGGCAGGCTGGATTTTACAGAGTATATCCTATATCGGGGAACTTGAGAGAATGACACAATTCAAGGACAAATCCGCTGGCAAAGAAGGGGTATCCGCAGCACTGCTCACTTACCCGCCGTTGATGGCTGCCGATATTCTCCTTTATAGTACAGATGTGGTCCCTGTCGGGGAAGATCAAAGACAGCATCTAGAATTGACACGCGATTTGGCTGAACGATTCAATAAAAAGCATAATGACATATTCAAAATCCCGGAAATCAGCCTCCCTACAGAAGGGGCCCGTATCATGTCCCTTCAGGAACCAAACAAGAAAATGAGCAAATCCGATCCTAATAAAAAGGCGACGATTGCCTTATTGGATGATCCGAAGCAAATCGAAAAAAACATCAAGAGCGCAGTTACCGATTCGGAAGGAATTGTCCGTTACGATAAGGAAAACAAAGCAGGTGTTTCCAACCTGATGTCCATATACTCCATTTTCAGTGGAAAATCCTATTCAGAAATTGAAGAGATGTATGAGGGCAAAGGCTATGGTGACTTTAAAAGTGATTTGGCTGAGGTGGTTCTTGGAGAAATCCTACCAATCCAAGAACGCTATAATGCATTGATCGATTCACCTGAATTGGATGAAATTCTGGACCGCGGTGCAGAAAAGGCGAATATTGAAGCCAATAAAATGATCAGAAAAATGTATAATGGCATGGGACTTGGCAGAAAGAGATAAAAGAAGACGATTCTCAACGAATCGTCTCAGTGTGTAATCAAAAGGTTTCGGAATGGTATCATTCCGAAACCTTTTGTTTGTTTGGAGAAGTTGACCTCTCGTGATTCTTTTCACATTCTTGCCAAATATGTCACTCCTCCGCGGGCACAGGCAAATTTTCAAATTGCACATAAAAAACTGTAGACAGATTCGATTTTCATCAAGTCTGTCTACAGTCTGAGACTTATCCTCAACGGATTCCGTCTTTTTTGTTCATAATATCGATGGGCTATCGCCAGCCTCCACTTGCCAAAGCTTTTCAAAAAAAGGCTGCCCCTTCACAAGGTTTTCACAAAGTTGAAGGTGCTTCTCTGACCAGCCTTCCTTCATTTCCTCATATAACTCAAGCCAAGCTATCTGAAAATCCATTTCTTGAATGCTTTCATATTTCTCAGGGGCCCATTCTGTGTACCAATAGCGGATTTCAGCAGTGTTTTTCGCCGTGAATAATTGGTCCATGGCCATGAATAGCAATTGCTTAAGCTGTCTTTCTTTTCTTGTCAAACCGTTCATGAATAAGGGAGACGGCGACAAAATATGATATTCTTTCTCAGATGTAGGTTTTTCAGTAAAGGTGTAATCCATCTCATCATGGTTTTCTATCATGTCATAAACAATTTGTTCCTGCCGGGGAATTATTCTGCTTTTCCTAATCGGAATATGATAACCTATCGTATCAACAGCTAAAATTCCATTTCCGTCAGTCACGATAAAACAATAGTCAAGCTGAATTCGCTCATGATTTTTCCTTGCATATGCTTTTTGATAAACATCATTCAGCAATGGCTTAGGTAATTCTGACAAGTCGTTTTCTATGTAGTGGAACAATGTTGATGACACTTTCAACAAAGGAACTTGATCTAGTAGTTCGATCCCGTCATCTTTCCTCCATTCATGAAAATGACAAATATTATAGCCGTTTTCTTCTCCTTCAAACCAGTTAACCCATACATCATGAAGATATAGCATCATTCATCCCTCACTTAAACAAATTTCTGTTTGTCAATCAGTATAGGCAGGAACCATACAATTTATTCCTATTCTAGAAAACAGATTGAGAAAAAAAGAACGTATATATTAGCTCTATTTTGATAAGAATTCTTCAGATTGAATAATGAATGATCTTTTCACGGAGAGTTTTTCAAAATTTTTCACCAGGTAATAGCCACTACAGTATCCAAGCATATATGGATATCCTTTTGTCCCAAGCAGAAGTACATCATGCAGAGGATCTGTACGTTTTATTGTGTGCTTTTCCTCTAAATGCTTTCTCCAATATTCTCGTAGTTTATCTTCCTGATATAACTTAGTCCAATTCGCTAAATATTTTGTTCCTAAATATTTTCCCACCGTTCTTTCCGCCAGTCCTTCCATGATCATCGTATCCAGGAGAGTGAATTCTTTTTGTTCCTTTTTCAAATGATGCAGACGGCAAACATGATGGTATTCATGAATCAACAGGGCCTCCATTTCCTTTTCGGCTATCCCCTTTCCGTAAAAAAGGAATAGTTTATCTTTAAAGGCCAACCCTGACTTCGTTTCAACTTTTTTATTCCATATCCCTGTAGACATGAGCGGGAAAATATATATGGGAACATCAGGCCCTCCCCATAGCTTCTTATAAGCTGTAAACAAGCTTTGTGTTTTTTCCCATACATCGTTTTCCTGTAAGTCTTCCCATGTGAGTTTTGTTTTTTGATTCGGCGAATACATGCCATGCTTCAATAAATGATGATACATCATTTCAGCATCAAGGGTATCGTTGAAATTGCTTATAAGTCTTTCCATCATCTGGATCGGCCGGTTGAAATCCTTCCTCATCCATTCATTGGTTGAAATGACTCCCATTTCCCCATACACCTCCGCTTCTATTGACTATCGTATGATTTAATGAAGGCGGATGACACAATATATCCCTTTTCCCTTCAACCTAAAAAAGAGCAGATCCCAAAAAGATCTGCTCTTCCTTCAAAACTTATTGATATTTCTTGAAAAGAATCGTTGCGTTATGTCCACCGAATCCAAGTGAATTGCTGATGGCTGCATTGATTTCGCCCTTCCTTGCTTGATTCGGGACATAGTCCAAATCACACTCAGGGTCTGGTGTTTCAATATTGATGGTTGGAGGCAAAATGCTGTCCCTGATTGCCTGAATCGTGAATATTGCTTCCACACCGCCTGCTGCACCTAACATATGGCCTGTCATTGATTTAGTGGAACTTATCGCAAGTTTATTAGCATGGTCGCCAAAGACTTCTTTGACTGCCATCGTTTCGTATTTGTCATTGTATGGCGTACTCGTTCCATGGGCATTCACATATTGGATGTCTTCCGGATTCAAACCTGCATCCTCAATTGCAATTTTCATGGCTCTTGCACCGCCTTCTCCACCTGGTGCCGGAGCGGTAATATGGAAGGCATCTCCAGTTGAGCCATAACCAGCTATTTCAGCATAAATATTGGCTCCTCTATTCAATGCATGTTCAAGGTCTTCCAGAACGATGATTCCAGCTCCTTCACCTATTACGAAACCATCACGGTTAAGATCAAAAGGACGGCTAGCGGTTTGTGGATCAGGATTTGTCGATAAAGCCGTATTTGCACAGAAGCCTGCAACCGACATTTTTGTGATTGGCGCTTCTGCCCCGCCTGTAATCATGACATCGGCATCGCCCCGTTGAATGGCTTTAAACGCATCACCAATTGAGTTTGTTCCTGTTGCACAGGCTGTTACCGTACATGAATTGATTCCTTTTGCACCCAGTAAGATAGAAACCTGGCCGGCTGCCATGTCCGGTATCATCATTGGAACGAAAAATGGGCTAACCCGTTTATATCCCCTGTTTAAAAAGTTTTCATGCTGTGTTTCAAGTGTCTCCAGCCCGCCGATACCCGAACCGATCCAGACCCCGACACGTGCAGCATTTTCATCGGTTATTTCCAGCTTGCTATCATTATATGCCATAACGGAAGCCGCAATTGCATAATGCGTAAAACGGTCCATTTTGCGAGCTTCTTTACGATTTATATATGTTTCTATATCAAAGTCCTTGATTTCAGCAGCCACTTTAACGGGATATTCTTCAGCATTCAAACGAGTTAAAGGCCCTATTCCCGATTTCCCCTCGATTATATTCTTCCATCCAGTTTCTGCATCATTACCAACTGGAGAGATTGCTCCAATACCTGTTACAACTACACGACGATTAGTCATTGAAAATGGCTCCTTCCTATTTTTAAAGCTCTTACGATTTGTTTCTTCTTTTTATTTACCCCACCTAAGAGCGATCGCTCCCCATGTAAGGCCACCACCAAAACCGACCATGACGATTAAGTCATTGTCCTTGATTCTTCCCGCTTCCATTTCTTCCACAAGGGCCATTGGAATGGACGCTGATGAAGTATTTCCATATTTATGAACCGTTTTTGTCATTTTTTCAAGCGGGAGACCCAGGCGTTCCCTTGAGGCTTCCATTATGCGTATGTTTGCTTGATGCGGAACAAGCAGATCCACATCTTCCTTTGTCAAACCAGCTTTGTCCAATACACCCAGGCTGGATTCCCCCATCTGACGGACAGCAAATTTAAATACTTCACGTCCATTCATATGAATGAAATCTCCTTCCTGCAATAAGTGCTTCCCGCCAGTTCCATCTGCGCCTAATTCAAAGGAAAGGACCCCTTTGCCATCAGAGACAGGTCCAAGTACAGCTGCACCCGCTCCGTCACCAAAAAGGACAGCAGTATTACGGTCTTCCCAATTGGTTACTTTCGAAAGTTTTTCAACACCGACAATCAACACATGCTTATATGCACCTGTCTTAATAAATTGCTGTGCCGTGATCATTGCATACATAAATCCGGCACATGCCGCACTTACATCCATTGCAGCTGCCTTCATCGCTCCCAATTTCTCTTGAATCATGCAAGCGACAGAAGGAAACGACTGATCAGGTGTAACGGTAGCCACAAGAATCATATCTATCTCTTCAGCCGAAATTTCCGCATTTTTCAATGCAGCCTTTGCGGCTTCATAAGCCATATCTGATGTATCAATATCATCATTTGCAATTCTTCTTTCCTCGATACCCGTCCTGGTCCGGATCCACTCGTCAGAAGTGTCCATAATTTTTTCTAAATCCGCATTTGTAACGATTTTGTCGGGTAAGTAGCGGCCAAGCCCTAGTATTCCAGCATTCATCTTGCCATCCCCTTATATTTTAATGAGTTATTATAATCATCTATTATTACCTGGTACTAATTTTATATAAAAAAAGACTTCCTTGCAAGAGTTAACAATTTGAAAGGCTAAAGAAATCTCTTTCGGAAGTCGGTCAAGCGCCTATGCCAGGGGAAATTCAGGGACATACATTATAAATAAAAGGAGTAAAGGAGGACTCATTGTGGACATTTTCAATCGCAACCGCGAAAGAAACCCGGATGATCATTTTTCGAATTTGATGTTTGGCAGGAAACCCGAACCGGAGCAAGAGGAATCGAAGGTTGATTACTTGCAATTGATGGCGAGCGTTGAAACATTGATGGGCTTGTACAGTCAATACAAACCGACCATTGATAAAATCAATCTGGATCCATTGATTGCCAAGTTCTTGAAAAAAGAATAAAAAAATTAAGGCTGCCCTTTATCGGGACAGCCTGCCTTTAATTAACGCTGAGCATCTTGTTTGCCAAGCTCATAAGCTTCTTGCATTACGCTTTTAAAGAGCTCCATGAATGGCTCTGCCATCTCCATTGAAAATGGAATCCCGCTTGCCTCAAGCTTCGCTTTAGCCTCTGGGAAGTATTTCATGGCGATTCCCATAAATTCAAGAGTTTTATCTGAACTCATTCGCGTTTCCCCCCTATCTTTTGAATATTCATCAATTGATTTGTGATGCCTAAATAAAGCTCAATAATATCATAATTCCACAGAACCCTTTCGTAAAGGGCGCACATATAAAATCATGGATATCTTTTGATGTTCTTCCTATCCTTGTACATTATAGTACAAGACATATAGATTAGAGGCAAATATACCGTTTTGTTCTTCTCAAATAACGAAAATATTTTTTTAATCACGCTTTCTCCACTTTTTAAGTAAGTTTAATCGTTTATTATGTTTTTTTTGTAATGCAATGCCTTCTTCCGGTTCCATTTTGCATTGCACTTCAAATATTGTTCCTTTATTGATTTTAGTTGTTGATTGTTGGGGAGTGAATGAATCCATGCTTTCATCAAATATTAGCTTGGCACATTCATTCCAATGATCATCGATAGAGCTGCACAATTGGATGTCCCTATCGGAACCTGAGGTTAGCACCGCTTCCAAAGCATTAACAAAATCAGTGATATAGAGAGCATCAAAGGTATATTCGGCAGCAATTGCCGCTTTGATATCAGACTGCCCAAGCTGATTGATTCCAGCTTCAAAGCTCATGCCTTCCGATTGCCAAGGTCCATAAATCGTCGGTAAAAATATGATTTTTGCGGAATCGATTTCACGAATCGAGCTTAATATGGAATGAAAAATACTGACATCTTTTTCAATGGGCATGAAAAGAACGAAATTGGGCGTTTCATTCTTGCCATTTTTGAATTTCTCAATGAAGGAAACGATTTCGCCTATCAGAAAATCGATTTTCCCCATTTTGCCGCTTTGAATATCGTAGCAAGAGATGAACACCGTGTCCTCCTGTGAAATATCCAATAATTTAAGTTTATTTATCGGAAAGTATATAAAATTTGAATTCCTTCCTATTTCAAGTTCTTTTTCTTCCATAATATATTGATTTGCTTCGGAATCATCCCAATCGATTCCAATTACTTCTTTCCCTTGGTTCAAAAAATATTGAGTCACATAGAATCCCACAAATCGATAAGTGCCAATGACAATGTTTGTTTGCATAAATACAGCCTCCTCGTATGCCATCAAGCCCACTTCACCTGGCACGTCTAGTTTTTTTAGATGCTGTATCGTATGCAAACTATTGTAAAAATATATCTCTTCTCATAAAATCTCTTCATTCTCATTGAAAAACTTTTGTATTTGATAGGGGATTTTATAACGTTTTTCGGGCAATATATACGTCAGCTGCAGGTCTGCTTTTCTTGCCAGCTGGATTTGCCGATAAAGGGAGGCTTGCTCTTTCCGTAAGCTTCCAAAAACCTGAATCACTTTCATGGGGATATTCTCTGCGATTACTGAATCTTCAGTGTCCAGGATATGCTGCTCACATTCCGCAGGCTCAAGCTCATATGCAGCAGCAACCTCGGACAGCCACTTTTTATAGAAGAACTTATTTTCCTTTTCTTTCTCCAATTGTGCTTTCAAGGAAAAAACCGGATCAATCAATACGACAGACCGAATTTTATTTCCAAGTTCATTCATTAGCTTTAGGGCAAGTAGTGCGCCTGTCCCCTCTGCCAATATATGAACCCTTTGATTGACTATTTCTTTTTTCATGAAAAGAATATATAGGTTAAGGGAAAGGTCCAGTGCTTTAGGACTGCCCCAGTTGGCTCCGTGAAAATTGGATGAAAACAGCGTGTATCCGTATTCCTTTAAATATTCCAATATCTGCAGCCTCCCAGGATGCTGCAGCCAAAAGCTGCTGTCTTTTTCGACAAAATGACTGCGGTCTCCAATTACCATTACGGAAAAACCACTGGGCCGCTCTGGATAATAGATGATATTCCACTGGTCATCAATTTGAAAAGTTCGTTGTTCCATCGTTCTAACTCCTTTATGGAATATTACTACTATATTAATTTATGACGAAAAATAGAAAGGGTCAGTGGAAACGCCTAACTTCTTATCTTAAATTAAGCAAGCAGGGACGATTTTTGTTTTTATTTTCCCCCTATAATTTCCTTTTTGAAGTTTTGAACCAACTTGTATGCCAAAAAAAATTCTCTTATGATTTAATGTATTGAATAATTTAAAGGTTATTATTAAAAACACGTTTTAACTGTATATTAATTATGGTAAGATAAAAATGAATGTAGTGGAATGAGGTGAAATTCGATGCGTTATGCTTGGACAATTTTTTGGACATTCTTATTAGTGCATATGACTGTATATGTTGTTTCTTCCATGATCGGAGTTTCATACGATGCTGCCCAGGGAACGATTTTAGGATTGGCTGCTGCTATCCTGATTCTTATCATCCCTGCTATCTTGCCTGCTGGGCCAGCTAAAGACTCCCATCAACACTAAGAAGCAAAAAAGGACATCCTTTTTAGGATGTCCTTTTTGTTATACCATACTTTGCTTACGGGTAAACTGCATGGCGACGTTTTTATATGAGGACCAATTCATCATGATCATAATCAATCGTGATTCCTTCTTTAAGCTCAACAGTCCCAGCTATGATTTTACGGGCGATTTTCGTTTCGAGATGCTTTTGGATGAATCGCTTCAGCGGTCTTGCTCCATATACCGGATCATATCCCTGGTCCGCAATGAATTCTTTAGCCGCTTTTGTGACGTTGAGGACTATATTTTGTTCAGTTAACCTCACTTGTAATTGATGAACCATTTTATCTACGATTTCAACGATTTCTTGTTTTGTCAGAGGTTTGAATAAAACAATATCATCAACTCGATTCAAAAATTCCGGACGGAAATGTCCTCTTAATTCTTTAAAGACCTGATCTTTTATTTCTTCTTCAATGCCACCATCCACCCGGTTGGATTGCAATAAGAAATGGGAACCGATATTGGAAGTCATGATGATCACCGTATTTTTACAGTTGATTGTTCTGCCTTGGGAGTCTGTTATTCTTCCATCATCCAACATTTGCAGTAAAATATTGAAGACTTCCGGATGCGCCTTTTCAATTTCGTCCAATAATATGACTGAGTAGGGGTTTCTCCTAACAGCCTCCGTAAGCTGGCCGCCTTCCTCAAATCCAACATAACCGGGAGGTGCACCAACAAGTCGGGACACGGAATGTTTCTCCATATATTCCGACATATCAATTCGAATCATATGTTCCTCACTATCGAATAATGTTTCTGCCAAAGCTTTTACCAATTCGGTTTTACCGACACCAGTCGGCCCAAGAAAAATGAATGAACCGATTGGTCTGTTTGGATCTTTTATTCCAGCCCTTGCTCTTAAAACAGCATCGGATACGAGTTCCACCGCTTCTCCTTGACCGATTACCCGTTCATGCAGGATATCTGATAGGCGAAGCAGCTTCTCCCTTTCACTTTCCACCAGCTTGCTTACCGGAATCCCTGTCCACCTTGCCACAATCGAGGCAATTTCCTCCTCCGTCACTTCCTGGCGAAGCAATCGTGATTCCTGTTTTTCCTTTTCCAATTCGTCTTCCATTGCTTCCAATTCTTTTTGAAGCTGCGGAATCCTTCCATGCCGAAGTTCAGCTGCCCGGTTAAGGTCATAGTCATTCTCTGCCTGTTCCAGTTCATGACGCAGTTTCTCAAGCTCTTCACGTTTGTCCTGCACCTTTTGAAGCGCTGATTTCTCCATTTGCCACTTGGATTTCATGCTATTCGCTTGATCCTGAAGTTCTGATAGTTCTTTTTGAAGCCCTTCCAGCCTTGCTTTGCTTTGAGGGTCGTCTTCATTTTTCAGGGCCGCTTCTTCAATTTCAAGTTGCATGACTTTTCTCGTGATTTCATCCAACTCGGATGGCATGGAGTCGATTTCCATGCGGATCATCGCACAAGCTTCATCCACTAGATCGATCGCTTTATCCGGTAAAAATCGCTCCGTTATATATCGGTTCGAAAGGACAGAGGCTGCAACGATCGCCCGATCATGTATCCTGACGCCATGATGAATTTCAAACCGTTCCTTTAATCCCCGCAAAATTGAAATCGTATCTTCAACATCCGGTTCAGGAACCAGAACCTGTTGGAAACGGCGTTCCAAAGCCGGATCCTTTTCAATATATTGCCGATATTCATCAAGGGTCGTTGCACCGATACAATGCAGCTCACCGCGCGCAAGCATCGGCTTTAACATATTTCCGGCATCAAGGGCGCCATCCGTTCTTCCTGCACCGACAATTGTATGCAATTCATCAATGAATAAGAGAATTTTCCCATCACTCTTCTTGATCTCATTCAACACCGCTTTTAGGCGTTCCTCAAATTCACCTCGGAATTTGGCCCCTGCGACAAGTGCACTCATATCGAGTGAAAAAACGGTCTTATCCTTTAAACCTTCCGGCACATCCTTCCTGACGATCCTTTGAGCCAACCCCTCGACAATCGCTGTTTTACCTACTCCAGGTTCTCCTATTAATACAGGATTATTTTTCGTTTTCCGTGAAAGGATCCGGATGACGTTACGGATTTCCGTATCTCGACCGATTACTGGATCGACCTTACCCGATTTAACCTCAGCAACGAGATCTCTGCCGTATTTTTTCAGTACTTCATAAGTGCTTTCAGGATTTTGACTAGTCACTCGCTGATTCCCCCTTATATCGCTTATAACCCGTTTTGCTTTATCATAATCAATTCCATATGATGAAAATAGCCTGTTTACATTCGTTCTATTGACTTGCAAAGACGCAAGCAGTATATGTTCGACAGATAAGTATTCATCCTCCCACTTCTGCATTTCCTTTTCGGCAGCCGTCAGAATTTGCTGTAGGGAGGATGACATGTAAACCTGGGAAACACCCCCGCTCACTTCCGGTAATCTATCCAATTCCTTATTCAGCTCTATATCAAATAGATTCACCGATTTACCAGATTCCGATAAAATCCTGATTAATAAAC
Organism: Peribacillus sp. FW305-BF15; assembly: GCF_058783805.1. Lineage (NCBI taxonomy): Bacteria > Bacillati > Bacillota > Bacilli > Caryophanales > Bacillaceae > Peribacillus > Peribacillus sp. FW305-BF15. The sequence continues at coordinate 123,743 of NZ_JBYSYV010000010.1, forward strand.
TTTCATCCTGCTCCATTAAGGCCTTTAATAAATGAAGCTCCGTCAGCTCGGGATTCCCTCTTTCATTGGCTAGCTCCTGACCGCCAGTGAATGCCTGTTGGGTTCTCTCCGTCATTTTATTAATATCCATCTTGAAACCTCCCATTCATCTATATCATGAACGAATCCCCATCGGGTTTGACCAATTTTGACCTTTATATTTTCATTATACTTCTAATTCTCCCCATGTAAAGGAAAGTTATAAGAAATGCAGTAGTTTGGAAAATAAACGGAAAAAGCCCTTCTTCATATAGAAGAAAGGCAGAACCATTTGTAACATGGATACATTCCTTTATGGATGAAACAAAATGGTTTATGCTTTCACGGCCGTTTTATTGTAACCATGAAATTCATCGACGAATTGGAAATCCCTATCCGTCCGACCTGCAAGGATCGTATCTCGGAGCAGAATGCCTGCATCGGTCGTATTGTGGATGATTTCCCCCCACATTCTTGCACTCGTTTGAACATTAGCCGTACGTGGAATGCGTTCCTCCTGGTATTCCAAAAATGCCTGTTCAATGTCATTCCCATGCTTATGGAGCATATCAGACAAATAAGCTGCATCTTCTAAAGCCTGGCAAGCGCCTTGTGCCAAGTATTGAAGCATCGGATGTGCCGCATCGCCCATAAGCGTAATTCTTCCTTTTGTCCAATTATCAATTGGGAAACGGTCATACATCGGCCAACGGCGTTGTCTTTGAATGAATGAAATCGCATTCTGAACAAGCTCACAAGTTCCGGCAAATACACGGTCCATTTCTTCCGGTGTTCCCCATTGATTTGTTTTTTCGTTTTCTTCCGTATATTGAGAACTTTTGAAAACCACTACTTGGTTATAAAGTTCTCCCCTTCTAACCGGATATTGAACAAGATGAAGGTCTGGCCCAATCCACATGTATACATCATCTAAATCCCCATGGCTCGTAACCTCCTCCATCGGGATCGCTCCCCTGTATGCAACATATTGAGAGCAGACCGGCTGATCTTCCACAAAAAGTTTCCGTGCCTTGGACCATAATCCATCGGCTCCAATGACAGCAGCTCCTGAATGTTGGGACCCGTTGGCAGAAGTAACCGTCACTTCACCTTCATACTCTACTGTCTCAATAATGGTTTGATTCGTGACCAGTTCGATATACGGGTTCTTTTCACAGGCTTCAGCCAATACTTTATGCAAATCGGAACGATGCAAAACAACATACGGAGCTCCATATCTTTCTTTATAAACATCACCTAAATCCAAAGCGGAAAGCTCTTTTCCGGAAAAGGCGTCCATCAGCACCAATCTTTTTGGAAATACTGCAATATCATTGATTTTATCCATGACACCTAAACGCTGCAATACGTTGGTGGCATTTGCTGCAAGCTGAATCCCTGCACCAATTTCCCCAAATTCGGGAGCTTGTTCCAGGACTTTTACATACTGTTTTGTTTCTGCGATTCCTAAAGCAGTTGCCAATCCGCCAATTCCCCCACCGATAACGATGAATGGTTTTTTTTCTGTGTTCATCATCAATTCCCCCTATATTAGTTGCTTTTAGCCAAAGTTGCGGACCACTACCACAGTAAGCGTTTTCATTCGAATGGCATTCATCTATTCACTAGTATCTTAGCTGAAGATTCCAAACCGATTATTTTCAAACCAAAACAGGCTTGAATTCACTTTCAACCTTTTGGTACCCATTGTTTGTGTCTAATGCTTGTTGCTGTTCCAAATCGAATCTTTCCATTATTGGTAGGTCGTTTACCGAGAATAAGTAAGAATCAGCTTCTGCAACGTGCTCATGCCATGCCCAATTCGGAACGACGAAATAATCTCCCTTGGACCAGTCAAAACGCACTCCATTAATGACCGTATATCCTGATCCTTGGTGCACTTGATAAATCGTGGAATGGGTATGGCGATGGGCTTTCGTATGGAAACCTTTAGGAAGTTTCTGCATCCATGCCCCCATCGTCGGATTGGCCGTCTGGCCATTTGATGGATTGATATATTCCACGGCAAAACCTTCATATGGATCCGGTTCAAAATTCATCAATCCTTCTATCGCTGCTTTGGTGCCTTTCCACTTGTAGTTGGCAAGCGGTGCCACTTGTGAATAACGGTCGGATACTGGACGAACCATTCCGCCTTGATAACGGAGCTCTGAAAAATTATCCGGCCGCTTAGGCGTTTCAATCCGATCTGGATATGGTTCAAAGAAAGTGCCGCCTATGGAATAGATGGTTGGGATATCAAGGGCATCCATCCAAATCATTGGTTTTTCCCCAACATGGCCATGACCATGCCATAAGTTTTTAGGCGTGATCAAAAAATCGCCTTCTTCCATGAAGATTCTTTCTCCCTGCACGATGGAGTAGGCACCTTCACCATCCGTAATGAAACGAAGTGCACTTTGGGAATGACGGTGGGAAGGGGCCACTTCACCTGGCAACAGTAGCTGGACCGCAGCATAAAGCGTTTGTGTTGTCGAAGCCCATCCCCAAGGCTGGCGATAAGTAAGGCCAGGATTTTGAAAATAAATCGCCCTGCGCTCCCCGCCTCGGTCAGGTGTGAAGATTTCAGCCGCTTCCATCAATTTTTTTGTCAAAAGCTCTTCTTTCCATAAATAAGCATGCGCATGAGGTTTAGGTTCATGGTCCATCAGAGCGGGAATGGCTTCCCACAGCGGCCCAAGGTTATACTGCTGAATATCCTTTGTAAAATCTTTTACGATTGTACTATTCATGTATTCCGATTTTTCAGCCATATTAATCCCTACTTTCTTTTTTATCTTGCCTCACTGGATTTTAGAAAGATTTCGCTTAATTTGATCATAATGTCCTGAAACATGCTCATCGATGAAGTGATCGACTATATAAGAAACTGGTTTGTTTCCGAATTTAGCGAAATTCCGGTGTGGCGATTCATTAGATAGTGTTTCTTCATCTAAATTCCCGAGACCGCTCTCCACTTTATATTTAAGCTCCTCCACTTGCTTCATGACATCATCCACAGCAAGTTTGTCTGTATCGGTAACCGCCGCCAATCGGGCTGGATCTTGCAATCCACGCCCCCATTCGGCCCCAGGCATCGCTATTACAGTTTCCACTTCACCTAACCAATAAGGAATGGCTTCAGCTAAATGGGAAAGTATCTGCATGATCGACCATTCATCCTCTGCCGGTTTAAATCGGATCGTTTCTTCCGGTAGGTTTGCCGTTGTCTCAAGTATATGGTCGATGGATTGTTGCACTGATTGGATTGATGTCCCGATTTCCTGATAAGCCATTTTATTCTCCCTCCCGACACGTCTCACACGGTTTTCAAGATAACCTATTTTGTCGATTTCGATTTTGACAACGTCACCATCTTTCAAGAACACTTGTGGATCACGGGCTACTCCTACCCCACCCGGTGTTCCTGTTAGTACGATGTCACCTGGTTCAAGAGTCATTAAGTTCGATAAGAATTCAACTAGATACTTCACATCGAATACGAAGTTGGATGTATTGGTTTTTTGGCGTTCTTCACCATTTACCGTTAATCGGACATTCAAGCCCGATGGATCGGACAGTTCATCGGAAGTGACTAACCAAGGCCCCATCGGAGCACTTCCTTCAACCGTTTTCCCTTGTAGCCACTCAAGTGTACGCCGTTGGATATCACGATAAGTGACATCATTCGCAATTGTATAACCAGCTACATAATCAAGAGCATCTTCTTTTGAAACATTACGTGCCCTTTGTCCGACAACAAAAGCGAATTCCGCTTCATAATCCAGTTGTTCCGAGATTGGGAAAAACGGTATATCATCCTGGGGACCGATAACTGTATTGGCGAACTTTGCGAATACTACAGGGAATGGCGGCAGTTCACGGCCCATTTCAGCAATGTGTTCACGGTAATTATGGCCGACACAAATAATTTTGCTTGGCTTTTGGACAGGGGCCTCAAGCTTTATATTTTCAATTTCATGTACCAATTGATGTCTGAAGGAATCACGATTGTTAATAGCGTAGTCCGCAGCCTTTTGCGCGATGGAAAGGCTTTCATTCCCTCCCTGTAAAAACTCCTCCATTGTTGCAGGGACATAAGCGTCAGCAATTTGTTCACTGCGAAGTTTCCCTTCGCTTTCAAGAAGCGCTTGATAGGCATAGTTCAAGTCAACGACTACATTTTCCGGGTAAATTGCACCGATGCGTTTAAATCCTTGACTGCTAAACGTTACTAATTTCATATTCATTCTCCTTTATTAATCTGGATTTTTTTAAAACCTCTTTTTGATGCCAACATCCTAATTCTGCTGGATTTGCTTCGCAAACCAGAATTTGAATGACGTACACCTTATCTATTTCACTTATAGATAACATTGTTCACTATTTATATAAATGATAACTTAATTTTCGGAATACTGTCAAGAAAGTATTGCAAATTTTTGTGCAAATGTTATCATCTACACCATTATCAGTACTGCGGAATCCAAAAGTTCGTTATTCATTTAATAGGAACGTATATTGATAGCTTCAAGCATTCGGCGGTTTTTCTATTGATTTTCATGTATATTTTACATATTCTGATATACTAGACCTAAATTAAAACAGATTAGGGAGATTGATTTATGGAAATCGTAAAATCCGGTTCGACGATTCAATCATTACAAATAGGGATGAGCATCATAGATTTACTTGCTTCCCACAGAACTCCTTTAAGATTCTCTGATATTCAGGAATTAACGGAGATAACGAAAAGTAACCTTTATAAGTATTTGAATACTTTGACTCAACTTGAGTTACTATATCGCGATAAGACAACCGGTATGTATCACCTTGGGAGCAAATTGATTCAATACGGAATGGCAGCGATAGGAAATGAGGATATAACGAGCAGAATAACTCCTTATTTACAGGAAATCAGTCACCATACTTCCTGCACGGTCCTTTTTTCCGTTTGGACATATGATGGACCAATCACGGCAAAAATATGGAATTCCAATCAAAACTTAAACATAGGGGCACAGTTAGGTACACGACTTCCGCCATCATCCTCTTCCGGAAAGGTATTCACTGTATTTCAGGATCCTTCCTTGACAGCGGAATGGATTGAAAAAGATCGTAATGTTACGGGCTCGTTCCTTAATGAAACGAATGAATATGATGAAATTCGGACATACAAAATAGCTTTTGCCAAAGAGCCACTTGTACCATCCGTTTCCTCCATGTCCATTCCGGTTTTTAATTATAATTCGGAATTGTTGGGAGCAATCACTGCCGTTGGGTTCACCGAAAACATTCCTGATCATTATGAAGATCCTTTAAGCGTCTATTTAAGGAAAAGCTGTTTGGAAATCTCGAATATATTCGGTTATTCCGCTGAATAGAAAAAAAGCAGGAAGAAGGATGGCGACCATTCCTTTTTCCTGCTTTTTGATGTTTCATGGCTTCCGCTTATAGGTCCATATCCGATTATGATTGGATGTTTCAGGAAAAGAATCCCCTGCATCCAGCTTTACCATTTTCGGATTCACTACCGTGCTGCCCGTTTCACCGATTTCTACGTAGGTCCCATTATTCGGTGCCTTCTGACCTGGCTTAAATTGACGATTTTGCCCCATAGATTTCACCCCTTTACATGCTTTCCCTGTTATTATTACCAGGTTCCTACCTTTCATGTCAGAAAAATTAGGAACATACAGGAAATTCGGCTGAATTAAAAAGCGTCTGTTCTCTGAGCAGACGTCTTTTTAAGTTTTTAAAAATTGACCGCCGATTGGAACGTAGGGCACTCGCTTTCCGGGGCGGTCCGCCCTCGGCGCCATTGCGACTGCGGGGTCTCCCTTGGACGCGCTTTTCCCGCAGGAATCTCGAACACCAGCTCCAATCAACTTTGTTTTACCATTAAGGATAGAGCCTTTTACCTGCAGTCTTTTTTGTTTTAATATAGATGGATTAAAACTCGAGGTATAGGGATGCTTTTCTAACCATGGTTCTATTTTAGCGAGATCAATTTGAAATGATTACTTTAGATCAACTGGTACCATAGAACCATTTGTTTCGTAAAATGAAGGCAACAATTAGTGTCTTTTTCATTTAAACTTGATGGGAGATATGTTTTAGAGGTAGGGTGCCCAAGTATTTATCCAGTTATTATTCTCCAACTGCTACAAATAAAATCAAAAAGGTTTCGGAATGAGACCATTCCGAAACCTTTTTTCTACAAACTGAGTGACTGCTCTCTGAAGTAAGCTTTTTTGGTTAAGACATTAAGTCCACCAGGACCGCCTTTTGGGCATGAAGGCGATTTCCGGCTTGGTGGAAAACGACGGAATTAGGACCATCGATGACTTCAGCCGTAACCTCTTCCTCCCGATGTGCAGGCAGGCAATGCATGAATAAATAATCTTCTTTAGCAAGTTTTACCAGATCACCATTAATTTGATAATCTTTAAAAGCTTCTAAGCGAATACCATTCTCGATTTCCTGCCCCATGGAAGTCCAAACATCCGAATAGACGATATCCGCATCTTTTATGGCCTCCGAAGCTGAGGTTGTCACCAAAATTTCACTGCCAGTCTCTTCTGCCACTTTTTTAGCATAGGCGACGACCTTTTCATCAGGTTTATAGGCGTCAGGACACCCAATGGAAAAATCCATTCCCATTTTTGCACAGCCTACCATCAATGAATTCGCAACATTATTGCCATCACCGATATAACTCATCTTCAAGCCTTTTAACTGCCCTTTTATCTCGATGATCGTCAAGAAGTCTGCAAGTACCTGACAAGGATGTGCAAGATCTGTTAACCCATTGATGACTGGGATAGAAGCATTTTCTGACAATTCCAGGATCTTTTCATGCTCGAAGGTACGAATCATGATGCCATCAATGTATTCAGAAAGAACTTTTGCAGTATCGGAAATCGTTTCACCACGTCCAATTTGCAAGTCATTGCCACTTAGGAACAAAGCGTGCCCGCCAAGTTGCATCATGCCCACTTCAAAAGAAACACGGGTACGGGTAGACGATTTTTCAAAGATCATCCCCAGCGTTTTCCCTTTTAAAGGCGTATATTCTTCACCTGCTTGCAATTTGCCTTTAATGGTCTGCGCTAGCTTTAACAAATCTGCAATTGCCGTTGGTGTGGACTCTTTCATGGTCAAAAAATCTTTTCCATTTAAAATCTTCGCTTGTGTCGGTGCCGTCATTGAACTCATACGTGTGACACTCCTTTCGAATATGGTATAAGCCATTCCTGAAGCGAGGTAACCCCTGGATCGGCATTCTCCACCGATTGCAGATAGGCCTTGAACGTCTCTTCTTCCGTAAAAGCAAGCAGTCGATATTTCGCTGCAAGTAACCTTAGCTGCTTATCTTCCTCCGTTGTTCCATATGCCAAAACGACCGCCGCATTTCCTTCATTTAACCATTCATCAAAATCTGAATTCCCCAATGTCAAACCTGCTTCTTTGATTTGCACTAACAGGTCTTCACTTAATTGAACTGATTCTGATTGATAAACGCCTGTGGTATGATTAGCTTTTTGAGCATGGAACACTTTTGTCAATGCTTCATTTACCGTTTCCCCGATGGCGATTCCTTCACCTGTTGATTTCATTTCCGGACCTACCTTCGAATCAAGTCCGCTTAATGCAAAAGTAGAGAATACGGGATATTTGACAACTGCATATGGAATTTCATCCATTAAGCCCGTTTTTTCGAAAGCATTCGACAATGAATATTTCCCAAGCAATATTTTTGTCGCTATTTGCACCAAAGCTACATCGGTCACTTTACTGATGATTGGAATTGTTCGACTTGCACGAGGATTCACTTCCAATACGTATACACTATTTCCTTCGATCACGAATTGGATGTTCATAAGACCTTTATAACCAAGTTCACTAACTAGTTTTTTAGCATAAAGGGTCATTTTATCTTTAATATCATCCGTTAAGGATTGAGCTGGCAATATGGCCATGCTATCTCCTGAATGGACGCCTGCTTTTTCTATATGTTCGGCAATGATGGGAATATAAACATCATTTCCATCAGCAATCAAATCGATTTCGGCTTCCTTCCCTGGAATATAGGAATCGATCAACACGGGATAGACTAGTGCCGTTCCATTAGCCATTCTATTCAACAAGCTTTCTTTAGAGCCGATGATTTCCATTCCCTGGCCGCCAATTACATAGGATGGGCGTAAGAGTACCGGAAAGCCGATGGCCTCTGCCCGGGAAATTAATTGTTCTTCTCCATTAGCCATTGAACCTGGTACATGGGGGATATCAAGTTTTTGAAGAAGCTGATAAAAACGATCACGATCTTCTAATTGATCAAGTGTATCGAAGGACGTCCCCAACAAATTGACACCGTATTCTTCAAGGCCTTTAGCAAGGTTTATCGCAGTCTGCCCGCCAAATTGGACGATAACATCTTTTATGTCTTCCGCTTCTATCACATTAAGAACATATTCAAGGGTCAACGGTTCGAAATAAAGGCGATCTGCTGTCGCAAAATCCGTGCTTACCGTTTCCGGATTATTATTGATCATGATCGTTTCAACATTTTCATCCTGGAGTGCATAAACACCGTGAACTGAACAGTAATCAAACTCTATTCCCTGTCCGATGCGGATCGGGCCGCTGCCAATCATCAAGACTTTCTTTTTATCCGTTTTTTGCTGTTCGTTCTCACCAAAATATGTTGAATAGTGATAGTTTGTATGTGATTCGAACTCGGCTGCACATGTATCAACCGTTTTGTAGACCGCCGTAACACTTAGTGATTTCCTGTGCGCTCTCACTTCCATCTCATTTACTTTCCATACGGAAGCAAGATAGCGGTCTGAAAAGCCCTTTTCCTTGTATGACTGAAGTTCTTCCCTTGTTACATGATCGATTGCCTTAGCTTCAATCTCCATTTCGCTTTGGATCAATGAAGCAAAGGATTTAAGGAAGAAATAATCTATGGCTGTCGCTTCATGAATTTCTTCAATCGTCACGCCTTTTCTGAGCATTTCAAAAATGACAAAGATTCGTTCATCCGATTTTTCGGCAAGCTTTCCCCAAAGTTCTGGAACGGTTTTACTTTTCAGTGATGATAGCTGCAGCCCAATCGTTTTCAATTCCAAAGAATCGACGGCCTTTTGGACTCCCCCCTCAAAGCTGCGGTGTAAAGCCATGACTTCACCAGTTGCCTTCATCTGTGTTCCCAATTTGCGGTCGGCGGTCGTGAATTTATCGAATGGCCACCTCGGGAACTTCACCGCTACATAGTCAAGCGCAGGTTCGAAGCTTGAATATGTGCTTTTCGTTACAGGATTGATGAGCTCCGATAAATCGTAGCCGACAGCAAGCTTTGCCGCTATGCGGGCTATGGGATAACCTGTTGCTTTTGAGGCTAGTGCCGATGAACGGCTGACGCGCGGGTTCACTTCTATTAAATAATATTGCTTGCTATTCGGATCAAGTGCAAATTGAATGTTACATCCGCCTATGATCCCTAAAGCAGAGATGATTTTAATGGATGCGGCACGCAGCATCTGAAACTCATCGTCCGATAAAGTCTGTGATGGTGCCACGACGATCGAATCACCTGTATGGATCCCTACCGGATCGATATTTTCCATATTACAGATAGTGATGCACGTATTGTTGCCATCTCGCATAACCTCATATTCGACTTCCTTAAAACCAGCTATGCTTCTTTCAATCAAGCATTGTGTAATTGGGCTTTCTTGCAGTCCGCCCCGTACAAGTTCCTTAAAGGTTTCCGGTGAATCAGCAATACCGCCGCCAGTTCCGCCGAGTGTATAAGCGGGACGAACGATGATGGGGAAACCGATTTTGTCGGCAAAAGCCAGCGCTTCATCAAGAGTATGGACAATCGTACTGTCGGGAACGGGTTCACCTATTTCAAACATCAACTCACGGAACAGCTCACGATCCTCCCCTTTTTTGATGGAGTCGATCGGAGTTCCCAATAATTTGACCTTATATTTTTCAAGTATTCCAGCATCATCCAACTGATAAGCTAGGTTCAATCCTGTTTGACCGCCTAATGTAGCTAGCAGGCCATCCGGCTTTTCTTTGGAAATGATCTTTTCCAGTACATCAACCGTTAAAGGTTCGAAATAAACAGCATCCGCATTCATATCATCAGTCATGATCGTTGCCGGATTGTTATTGACCAGTATGACTTTATACCCTTCTTCCTTTAAAGCGAGGCAGGCCTGTGTACCTGCATAATCGAATTCGGCGGCCTGCCCGATGACAATCGGCCCCGAACCAATCACTAAAATGGTCTGTATCGTGTCGTCCTTAGGCATAAGCTTTTTCTCTCCCGCTATAATCATTTATCATTTGTAAAAAGTCTTTGAATAGTAATGAACTCTCGATAGGTCCTGGATTTGCCTCTGGGTGGTACTGGGTTGTGAAGATTGGCAAGTCTTCATGCATGAGTCCCTCAACCGTGTTATCATTCACGTTTCTGAATCTCACTTGAAGCGATGTTCCTTGCAAGCTCGGTTCATCAACCTCATAACTATGATTCTGCGAACTCATATACACCTGTTTCGTTTTCAAATCGACCACGGGCTGATTCGCACCACGATGTCCAAACAGCATTTTTTTTGTATTTCCACCTAAGGCGAGGGCCGTTAATTGATGACCGAGGCAGATGCCCATCGTTGGAAAACTCGTAATGATCTTTTTTATGTTTCCTAAAAGGTATTCAAGCTGTTTTGGATCCCCAGGCCCATTTGAAAGCAAAATACCATCTGGCTTCAAGTCCTTGATTTGCTCGAATTCCGTATCGAATGGTACGACAGAGACTCGGCAGCCTTGAGCGACCAATGAATCCAAGATTGATTTTTTATAACCGAAATCGATCATCACAACGTGCTTGCCGCCTTCACCAAATTTCTCGACAACCTTTGTGGATACCTCAGCTACATGTGCTGATAAACCATTCAGGCTGGGTACGACAGTGTATCTTTCATCAGCTGTGATGACTGCCTGCATGGAACCTTCCTGTCTTATATTCTTAACGACCGCTCTTGTGTCCACATGGCTTAAAAGAGGAATGTTCCACTTGTCTAAATATTCACCAATTGAATATTTAGCCTGATAATGGGAATGGCTCATATTTCCTTCATATACAATCACACCGGCAACATGCGGCTTTTTACTTTCAAAATCATGTTCATTGATTCCGTAATTTCCGATTAGTGGGTATGTGAAGATGACAATCTGGTCCTTATATGAAGGATCTGTCAACACTTCTTGATATCCGGTCATTCCTGTAAAAAAGACAATCTCTCCAGCGATTGTTTTTTTTGTCGATGTAGTCAGCAGTTCCCCTTCAAAGACGGAACCATTCTCTAAATGTAGATAGCTTTTCATGATTTTCACCTCTTTAGATGATGTATATTTATATATACAATAGCATAATTATTCATTTTATTCTATAAAAATTCAATTAATTTAGACAGTTTGTTTTATTGCCAATACTTTTTTAATTTTATTTATCGCCGTATCGATCTCCGATTCGGAAACAGTCAGGGATGGAAGTAAACGAATTACTTTAGGACCTGCACTCAATACAAGTAAGCCCTCTTCTTGCAATTCCATTAAAAACACTTGAACATCTTGTTTACATTCAATTCCGACCATCATTCCCAGACCGCGAATCTCTTTCACTTCTTCGATGCCTTTCAATGCTTTTGCCAATTCGCTCTCAAGGTATTCCGCCTTTTTAACGGTTTCTTTTAAAAACCCTGATTGGAAAATTTCCTTTAATACAGCTTCGGCTGCTGAGACACTAACTGGATTCCCTCCAAAAGTGGATCCATGACTTCCAGGGTCAAAGAATACAGACAACTCTTCCTTCCCAATCATCGCCCCGATTGGCAGGCCATTTCCCAACCCCTTTGCCGAAGTGATGATGTCCGGCAGGATATTGAAATGCTGGAATGCAAATGGCTTTCCTGTACGTCCTATCCCAGTCTGAATTTCATCTATGATAAGGAGAGCTCCGTGTTCTTGGCATTTAGTTTGAATCGCGTCCAGATATGATTGCTGTACAACATGGATGCCGCCTTCTCCTTGAACGATTTCAATCATTACAGCTGCCGTATTTTCATCGATGGCCGCTTTCATGGCATCTTGATCATTAAATGGGACATATTCGAACGAAGCTAGCATCGGTCCGAAACCAGTCTTGATTTTTTCCTGTCCCGTTGCAGCCATCGTTGCAAACGTACGGCCATGGAAAGACTGCTGACACGTGACAATCTTGCTTTTACCGGTAGCTTTACGTGCTAGTTTGATGGCCGCCTCATTCGCCTCGGCACCGCTGTTGGCAAAGAACACCTGACTTAAACCAGAGGCATCAGCCAGCATTTTTGCTGTCCGTTCCTGTATGGAACTTTGAAACATGTTCGATACATGCCAATATTTATTAAGTTGTTCCGTCACGGCCATTTTTACCAACTCATGACAATGTCCAAGATTCAAAACCCCGATTCCGGATGTGAAATCCAGATATTCTTTACCTGTTTCACTCGTAATCTTCAATCCTGACGCTTTTCTTGGCTCAATGTCCCACCTAGCGTATGTAGGAAATAAAGAACTCATTGAAATACCCCTTCTTCCTGAAGAAATTTTGTACCGATGAATTGTCCGCCTTGATAAAAATGATCTTTCCCACTAACGATCATCACTTCTTCAATCCCTTTATTCAGCACCGACAAGGCTGTATTGACTTTCGGGATCATTCCGCCATGGATACTTCCATCCATGATCAAATTCTTCGTTTCCGTTTCATTCAATTTCTCAATGATCTGCCCATTCTTCAAGACCCCTTGAACATCGGTCACAAATAAACACATGTCAGCCGATAGTGCCTTAGCTACAGACCCGGCAGCCATATCGGCATTTACATTTAGTTTATTGCCCTCTTCGGTAGATGAGATGGGCGTCAATACCGGACAATAGCCTTTTTCGAATAAAAGTCCGAATAATTCCGTATTGACTTGTTGTATTTCACCAACAGCCCCAAGTTTCTGTTCATCGATATAATCACCTGTGAGAATCCCGCCGTCCGAGCCATTTAAACCGACTGCCTTGATGCCATGGGCTTCCAATTTATGAACGAGGCTGCGGTTCGATTTTCCTGCCAGCATAAGTTCCACAATTTCCAGCACTTCTGTGGTCGTTTTTCTTAACCCATCTTCAAATACTGGTTCAATTTCAAATTTTTCAAGCATTGAATTTATATCAGGGCCGCCCCCATGCACAAAGACAATATGGTATCCGCGGTTTTGTAACTCTTTAATACTATTGAAAAACGACTCCGATAACTCATTGATGATGCTGCCGCCGCACTTTATGACTAATATGTTCATACTTTTCACCTCTTACGAACGATAGCTTCCGTTTATTTTCACATAATCATAGGTTAAATCGCAGCCCCATGCCGTGCCTGATTCATTACCATCTTTCAAATAAACATGAATGATGATACTTTCATTTTCCAAGTATGCTTTGGCTTCTTCCTCAGAAAACATAATCGGCTCACCGTCTTTAAGTACGACGATATCACCAAAAACGATTGTTGTTTGATCCGGATTGAATCCCACTCCGCTTCTTCCCATTGCAGCTATGATTCGTCCCCAGTTTGCATCCGCTCCAAAAGCTGCCGTTTTCACAAGATTTGAACCGACGATCGTCTTTGCCATCATCTGTGAATCTTGTTTCGTATGCATGCCATGAACGTTCACTTCTATCAGTTTAGTCGCACCTTCTCCGTCTTTCGCAATTTGTTTGGCGAGGTTTTCGGAAGTTTGTTTTAATAATTCCAGGAAGATGGACCATTCTGGATGGTCAGGTGTCAAAGGTTCATTGTTCGCTTCTCCATTCGCGAGCACTAACACCATGTCGTTCGTTGAACAGTCGCCATCAACCGTGATTTGATTGAATGTATCATTGGTAATCGAGGATAATGCTTGCTGTAAATCATGCGGTTCAATGACGGCATCCGTCGTAATGAAACCTAGCATTGTGGCCATGTTCGGATGAATCATTCCCGAACCCTTGGCAGCACCGCCCATTTTCACGGTTTTACCGTCGATGATTGTTTCATAACCACAACTCTTCGTTACAATATCCGTTGTTAAAATGGCGGTACCGAAAGCTTCAGCAGCTTCAGGTGTATTTTCTGGCTGCAATGCCTCTATACCGTTTCTTACTTTCTCCATTTCCATGAATTCCCCTATGACTCCCGTTGAAGCCACTGCAAATGAATGGTCCTCCAAACCGAACTTTTGAGCCGCAAGCTTCCTCATTTCATTTGCATCTTTTAAACCTTGTTCACCTGTACAAGCATTCGCACAAGCACTATTCACTACAATGCCGTGAAGTTTTCCAGTAACGGCAATACTGTCTTTCGTTACATTGATTGGAGCGGCTTGAACGACATTTTGTGTATATACGGCCGCGGCTGATGCTGGGACATCGGTAAAAATGATGCCAACGTCCTTTTTAGAATAGCGTAATCCTGCATGGACACCTGATGCTTTGAACCCTTGGGGCATTAAAATGTTTCCTTCTTGAATTTGTTTGATTTCTTCAACTGGCTGTAGTGTATTCATTGGTTCCCTCCATAGTTTACGGATATAACGGACTGTTCCATAGTCCTGCCGTTTCTTCTAGTCCCATTAATATATTTGCATTTTGAATGGCCTGCCCTGCGGCACCCTTCACTAAATTATCAATAACCGAAACCACCGTTACCTTACCTGTTCTTTCATCATAATCGACGCCAATGTCGCAAAAGTTCGATCCGTATACTTGTTTCGTGGATGGAAAGCGATCAAGGGGCTGTACCCGCACAAATGGGTGTCTCTCGTAAACCGTTTCGTACAAATCCTTTAATTCAACATTTGAGGTTTCCCGATTTACCTTTATATACATCGTTGCCATAATCCCTCTTGTCATTGGGACAAGATGGGTATTGAAGGAAATGGGCTGTAAACCTGATGACCATCGCCCAAGCTGTTGCTCGATTTCAGGTATGTGTTGATGTTGATTCACCTTATATATCTTAAAGTTCTCATTCATTTCACTAAAATGGGTGACTGCGGAAGGTGATTTACCCGCCCCTGAAACCCCGGATTTTGCATCGATGATCACATCGGCATCCGCTCCGGCCAATCCTTCAGTGAATAAAGGGGCAAGACCTAATAGTGATGCGGTTGGGTAGCACCCAGGATTTGCAATGATCTTCGCTTTTTTTATAGCTCCGGCATTCCATTCAGCCAAGCCGTATACGGCTTCTTCAATAATATGCTGAGGGGCTGCCGGCTTTTTATACCAGTTTTCGTATTCACCTGGAGTTTGAAGCCTAAGGTCTCCTGATAGGTCGATCACTTTAATGTCGAGGTCAGAAAATTCCGAAATCAATTGCGATGAAACGCCCGAAGGAGTTGCAAGAAATACAATATCTGATTTTTTTGCAATCGCTTCCGGGTCGATTTCTTCTAATGTATCTTTCATATGCATTAAATGTGCATTTTCTTCATATAAATTTCGACCAAATTGGGATGAAGTATGCAATGATTTTATTTTAAATTGCGGATGATTATTCAAAAACCTTATTAGTTCCATTCCTCCATAACCCGTTGCACCTACTATTGATACGTTCATAAAACCATCTCCTATAATTTCAGGTCCCTCTGTCAATCTTTGATTCTATTATTATAAGACTGAATAAAAATAAAATCAAATGTATTTTTATAAAATTATAAACATAAATTTTAAATGAAATATTATCCAACAAAATTACTAGAATTATCCAAACTTGTTGACTACTAGGGTTTTTTCCGTTTAAATCAAAGGTAGTAATTGAGTAATGACGGTTTCTGAAAGGTGGTCATATGCATGAATGAATTATCGTTATCCAATCGGATGCAAGCAATTTTAGATAATAAACAACAAATTAAACATATGGAAAAAGGGCGCTACCTTTTTCATGAGAGCACCCCAGCAAGTGATTTGTATTACATTATAAATGGGAAAGTAGAAGTGAGTAAGGTTGTCCCAGACGGTCGGGAATTAACTATACGCATTAGTTCGGAGAATGATTTGGTTGGGGAGACAGTCTTATTTTCTCAAAATCCTAAATATATGATGAATGCAAAAATGATGGAAGATGGTACTGTCGCGGTTATTTCCAAAGAAGCATTAGAAGAAAAAATCGCCGCCGATAGCCATCTCGCAGTCGAGATGATGACATGGTTATCCGCTCAAAACCGTAAAAATCAGGCTAAATTCCGCGATATGCTCCTGCACGGTAAGAAAGGTGCATTTTACTCCACCCTCATCCGTTTATCAAATAGCTATGGCACTGAAGCGGAAGACGGTAAAGTTATCAATCTTCCCTTTACAAACCAAGAACTCGCCAATTTTTGCGGCACATCCCGCGAAGTAGTCAATCGAATGCTCGCTCAATTAAGGAAAAACAATGTCATCTCCATTAAAAAGGGCCGCATTACGATTCTTGACTTTGACTATTTGAAACAGGAAATCGACTGTGAAAACTGTCCAATAGAAATCTGTACAATCGATTGAATCCTTTTCCATAAAAAGCAGTAATACATAAAGCCTTAATGATCTTAATAATGAATGGAGTTTAGACTAATCCAACCCTAGGACCATTGAAGCATTTTCATTACCTGTATCCTAAATAAAAATGCATAAAAAAAGTATAAACTTTGGATTTCGCCATTGACCGGCATCAGGTCCTGACAACTATACAAAAAAGGGATGGCATAGCTGCCATCCCTTAATTTTTCATTCGGACGGATTATCCGCCAATGAATGACATTTCGATTTTTTCCTGTTTCTTCACCGTTCCCGCTGCACGCTCATCCGAATAGCGGTCGTCCCTACGGTTCCAAAGTGAAATGATGAACCCTGTCAATTCTTCATCGGTCATGTTTGAACGGAGCAATGACTTCAAGTCATGTCCCTTTCCATTAAACAGGCATGTATATAAACTTCCATTAGCAGAAAGACGTGCACGTGTACAACTTGAACAAAAAGACTCGGAAACCGAGGTAATGAAGCCTACTTCTGCAGTAGTGCCCTTATAGCGGAAGCGTTTTGCGACCTCTCCAAAATAATCTTCTTCAACTGGTTCGAGATCGAATTCGGTTTGGAGCATTGCAAGCAGTTCTTTTTTCGTAATGACATTCTTTAACTGCCAGCCATTTGTATGTCCGACATCCATGAATTCTATATAGCGTAATTGAAGGCCCTCATCTTTACAAAATCGGGCCATCGGCAGGATTTGAGATTCATTGGTTTCTTTTTTGACTACCATATTCACTTTAACGCCAAGCCCTGCTTCTTTAGCAGCAGCGATGCCTTCAATTACGGGCTTTATGCCGATATCCCTGCCGTTCATCTTCTTGAAAAGATCGTCATCGAGGCTGTCCAAGCTGATATTCACCCTCTGCAAACCAGCTTCCTTCAAATTTACGGCATGTTTTTTCAAGAAGACCCCATTCGTGGTCAGTCCAATATCTTCAATACCTTCAATTTTAACGAGATTTGAAATCAGAGTGGTAAGATCTCTTCGGAGTAATGGTTCCCCGCCAGTCAACCTTAGTTTTTTTACCCCTAAGCCTGCGAAGATTTTAGAAAGCCTTACAATTTCCTCATAAGATAATAGCTCACTTTTAGGCAGGAACTGAAAATTCTCGTGAAAAATTTCAGCAGGCATGCAATACTGGCAGCGAAAGTTACAGCGATCTATGACTGAAATTCTTAAATCCCTTAGTGGCCTGTCCAATGAATCTTTAATTTGACTGTTCAATTAACCACTCCTAGCCGAAAGTATTAGAAAAAAACCAGACCATAAAAAGTGGCTCCTTGAATGGGTTCACTTTTTTTGACTGGCTTTTCATTTCTATTACAGAGTTATTATTTTATACCTAATGCAATTTTAGCATATCTGGACATTTTGTCTTTCGTCCATGGCGGACTCCAGACTATCTTCACGTCCGTTTCCTTGACCTCGGGGATATCTTCCAGAACCAATTTAACTTGATCGACGATCGTCCCAGCCATCGGACAGCCCATTGCTGTCAATGTCATCGTAACGGTGGTCAGACCTTCCTCATCCATATCCACATCATATACCAAGCCTAAATTAACGATATCTATACCAAGCTCAGGGTCAATGACCTGCTCCAAAGCTCCAAGAATAATGTCTTTTGTATCTTGATCCACTTCAATCACTCCTTTTATGGAAAATTTCTAGTTTGTCGCTTTCATCATTATGTCCGTATAAGCATCATAACAGATTTCGAGTGAGTACTTAAGCATTTTGCACAGCAGACAGTAAATGTTTCGCGAACCAGTCCGCTGTCTTAAGCACTCCTTCTCTGCTGACCTTATGCCCAGCCTTAGGGTCAAGGATAAAATCAATTTTTTCATCTGCCTTGCCATACCCTGCTTTGACCCCCTCATAAAAACGGTATGCATGCTGATAAGGTACAACCGGATCTTTGGCACCATGCCAAAAAAGAAGCGGTCGGTCGCAAAGCTTATCCTGATTTAGACTCAAATCAAATGGCTTGAGCTGTTCAATCACCTTCGCAACTTCCTCATCAGTAACTGGGAAATCAACTTTCCTTTTCTTAATCTCCTCCATTTGGAGCTCTGCATACGCGACATATGATGGGTTCCCCATTAAACTGACTCCGGCGGAAATCCATTCATATGCAGCAAGGGCCCCATTAGTAACTATTCCCCCCATTGAAGTACCTGCCACGCCAATTCTGTCGGGATCAATCAATTTTCGGGATAATAAATCATCCTTCAGCAAAGATAAATCCTGGATTGTTTGTAAAACCATTTCCCAAAAACGGGGCATCATTTGAGAATCACTTAAACCGGCTTCCCTTTCCCCATGATGAATCACATCGGGTAGAAGCACACGAAACCCCTTTTCAGCCAATAAATAAGCATAGTGGAGATTATGTTCTTTTGCACTTTGAAAACCATGTATAAAAATAATAAGCGGCAATTCCTGATTGAAAGTGGTTTGTTTCCCTAAGTGCAAGACGGGAATTTGTCCAATTCGTTCTTTTTCAATTATTATCAAGTTAACCCCTCCGAATAATTTGTTCCGGTCTTTTCAATCCATTATCAAAATGGAATTCATTACCTTTAAATTTGAGCTTCGCTTTAATTATCATAATCCTGAATATAGTAATATCATACAGGAATGCATAAAGAATGAAAAAGATTTACATTTACTTTAAAATAGGCTTAACAATATTTGCATATAATGAAATCAAAAAGAACAGAAGGTGTGTACATGACTGAGAAACATTTAATCGTATTGGATCTTGATGGCACTTTACTTACAGATAACAAAACAATTTCTTCAAGGACTAAAAAAACACTCCTAAAACTTAAAGAAGATGGACACGAGGTTATGATCGCCACCGGGCGCCCCTTTCGCTCAAGTGAACTTTATTACCGGGAACTGGGGCTGACTACACCAATCGTTAATTTCAATGGCGCTTTCGTCCATCACCCATTACATACAAGCTGGGGGGTATACCACTCTCCACTGGATATAAATGTTGCGAAAGAAATTGTCGAAGCGTGTGATCAGTTTACATATCATAACATCATCGCTGAAGTCCGGGATGATGTTTATGTCCATTATCATGATGAAAAGTTGATGAACATGTTCAATCTAGGAAATCCGATCATGAAGACAGGTGATTTACGCAATTACCTTCAGGATTCCCCAACTTCGATGCTGATTCACACAGATAGTGAATTCGTAGGGCAGATTCGCCAGCATCTATCCGATGTCCATGCAGAATTGGTCGATCACCGCCGCTGGGCAGAGCCCTTTCATATCATCGAAATAATAAAAAGCGGGTTAAGTAAAGCCGTGGGGCTAAAACGCGTATCCAACTATCTGGAAATTCCTCAAAACAGGATAATCGCTTTCGGTGATGAAGATAATGATTTGGAAATGCTCGAATATGCGGGAACCGGGGTGGCCATGGGAAATGCGATCTCACCAGTAAAAACGGTAGCAAATACGACGACATTGACGAATGAAGAAGATGGTATAGCCGTCTTCCTCGAAGAAAAATTCAATATGAAAGCCTAATTCGTCATTTTTTACCTTCATAATATTCAACTTTCAAGCCAAACTAATATGGACAACAGATCTATTCCGTTGTCGACAACGCTCAGAATCGGAGGAGATAAGAATGGGTAAAAGCAGTAAATCTAAACGATTTGTACAGCAGGGCAAAGAAAGTGTTGCCAGGCATGCCGAAAAAATCCCTTATCACACTACGTTTGAAGAGGCAGAAAAAGACAGGTTAAGAATTATGTCTGAACAAAGCTATGGTGGCTTCTAATGGGAAACAAATTATTCCAAAAGGCTAGGGAATTTGTTGAAGAAGCTCTCCACTCTGAGCATGACGGTGATCAGCATAAAACAGAGGAATTTGTTGAAGAAGCTCTCCACTCTGAGCATGACGGTGACCAGCATAAGACAGAGGAAATCGCTAAAAACGCTCTTTCATCAGCCTTTGCCAATACGAACGAGGCTGAAAAAGAACAATTGCGAGAACTCCAGCAAGAGCTGGAAAATCACTCTAAATAATGTGAAAGCCTCCAGGGATTCCTGGAGGCTTTCGCTTTGTTTTTCATCAATTGTTATTTCGTGCCTTACCGTCTTTTTCACCGATCTCCTTATAAAAATCTTTACCATGGGAGTCAGCAGTGGCTTCCCCGCCCTTTTGTCCAATTTCCTGATAGAATTCCTTATGGCTTCTCCGCCCTTTTGCCCAATTTCCCGGTAAAAATCCTTGTCGTGATTTTTAGAAGTGGCTTCCCCGCCTTTACGGCCTGCTTCCTGCCTGCTCATTTTTTCGTCGTTAGCCATTTTAATCACTCCTTCATAAGATTTTAAATTGGCGCTACAATATAAGAATTAGCCGTTTTGTACAGGCAATAAACTTATTACGCCGAAATACCTCCTTTTGTAATAGAAGTGTAATGGCCTTGATTAATATCATTCCCTGCGGAAAGTCCCAACAATTCCTGACGTTTCTATGATGTTTGTGAATGCGTGTGGATCCACTTCCTTGATGATCTTTTCAAGGTCATACAGTTCATACCTTGTAATGACAATCAATAACATTTCCTTAGTTTCGTTAGTGAATGCACCTTTTGCGGGAACCCTTGTAATTCCGCGGACCAATTTAGCATGGATTGCCTGTTTAAGCTCTTCGCTTTTCTTTGTAATGATCATTGCCGTAAGCTTTTCATGACGGGTATGTATCGCGTCCACGACACGGGTCGATGTATAAAGGGTAACAAGTGTATACAAAGCTTTTTCCGGTCCATAAACAGCACCTGCCGTTACAATGATCACGCCATTCAGCAGAAATAAATAAGTCCCTACAGGTTTATCCTTCTTCCGTGAAAGAAGCATGGCGATAATATCCATTCCGCCAGTCGATGCACCGTATTTCAAGGTGATCCCCACACCAACTGCAGCTATGACTCCGCCAAATACCGCATTCAATAATATGTCAGGTGACCAGCGTGTAATCGGGATGATTTCCATAAAGAAGGACATCAAGGCAACGCTGAGGAAACTATAAAAAGTGAAAGACTTTCCTACCTTTCGCCAAGCAATGATCGTTACTGGAATGTTCAATAAAAGCAAGAGAATACCTGTCGATACATTAATAGGAGCAAAAGATCCAATCATCCTTGATAGAAGCTGGGCCACTCCGGTAAATCCGCTTGCATATACGTTTGCCGGTATTAGAAAAAAGTTCATTGCGATGGCATTAAGCAATGCCCCGACCACAACTATGATAATTTTCTTCATTTCACCACTGTACATCCTAAAAACCTCCATTTCACCCTTATTCTATTATCTTTTTACCCTTAATTATTTATTCTATTTACGTAGAGATTGAATTTTTACCGTTACGTGCTACACTAAAAAGTAGAGTGACCACTCATTTTCTAAAAATTGTAAAAAGAAAGCAGGTGTATTATGGCTATCACAATTCTTGCAGATAGTGCATGTGATTTGCCGTTGTCTTTCTATAAGGAAAACAATGTTTCATTAATCCCTTTACAAGTCCATCTTGACGGGGAAACTTATGAAGATTTACTTACCATTAATTCTCACGAAGTCTATCAGGCGATGCTTGAAGGAAAAGCCCCGAAAACATCGCAAGCTTCTCCAGAATACTTTATAGAACTTTTCACACAGTTTGCCAAAGAGAAAAAACAAGGGATATATATCGCCTTTTCCTCCGAGTTATCAGGAACATATCAAACGGCAGTCATGATTCTTAATCAGGTGAAGGAAGAGTACCCTGACGTTGACATTGAAATCGTCAATACAAAATGCGCTTCGATGGGCGTCGGTTTAATTGTAAAGAAAGCAGCCGATCTGGCAGCAAACGGTGCCACTAAAGAAGAAATTCTGGCTGCCATAGAATTCCAAACCCGGCATATGGAGCATCTATTCACTGTAGACAACCTTGAATATCTGGCCCGTGGCGGCCGCATCTCCAAGACATCTGCCCTTGTTGGCGGTTTATTAAACATTAAACCGTTATTGCATGTTGAAGATGGGAAGCTTGTTCCGCTTGAAAAGATACGCGGCAAAAAGAAATTGATCAAACGTGTAATCGAATTAATGCACGAAAGAGGCAAAAACTTAACTACCCAAACGATTGCCATCAGTCATGGTGATGATGAAGCAACGGCCCTGGAATGGAAGGAAGCCA
This sequence comes from Peribacillus sp. FW305-BF15, assembly GCF_058783805.1. Taxonomy (NCBI): domain Bacteria; kingdom Bacillati; phylum Bacillota; class Bacilli; order Caryophanales; family Bacillaceae; genus Peribacillus; species Peribacillus sp. FW305-BF15. The sequence goes on from NZ_JBYSYV010000010.1 coordinate 146,629, forward strand.
TCCAAAATGAATTCGCGACAACCGACTTCATGATCCATACAATTGGCTCCGTCATCGGCGCGCATGCCGGCCCTGGCACAATTGCCCTCTTCTTCTTAAACGATACCCCTGAGAAATCATAAACATACATACTCCCTTCCATAATTGTGAACAATATATATTGATCAGATAATGGAAGGGAGTTTTCACTATGTCCAAAACAACCGATGACAATAAAAGGCCAAAAGATAACCAAGCGAGAAATGCTGAAAAAAATATCGCTTATCAGGAAAACCTTACTGCAGGTAAGCACTCCTATTCAAAGAAAACGGACCATAAATGAAGCGCGGGGCTTGTCCCCTCGCTTTTTTAATTATCGTTTAGATAGTTGTCTTCCTATCATACTTTCTCTATAATAAAGGAAATAAACCCTGCTGGAGGTAAGTGATGGCAAAGGAAAATTCATTTGATATTGTTTCGAAAGTAGACTTTTCAGAGGTAACGAATGCAGTTACCATGGCTATGAAGGAAATACAGACACGATATGATTTTAAAGGGAGCATAAGCAGCATCACCATTGATAAAGAAGACTTGGTTTTGGTATCCGACGATGAATATAAGCTCGAACAGCTGAAGGATGTTCTCATCAGTAAACTCATTAAACGTGACGTACCCGTCAAGAACCTGGATTATGGAAAATTGGAAGGAGCTTCTGGCGGGACCGTTCGCCAACGGGCCAAGTTAATTCAAGGCATCGATAAGGAGCAAGCAAAAAAGATCAATACCATCATTAAAAATAGCGGCCTTAAAGTGAAAAGCCAGATCCAGGATGATCAAATCCGGGTTACCGGTAAGAACCGGGATGATTTACAAGGAATCATTTCCGCGATTCGGGGCGCTGATCTGTCCATTGATGTACAATTCTTAAATTACCGCTAATTATGAAGGCCTCACCTGCTTTGGGTGGGCCTTTTTTCATTTGTTTCAACCGCCTCCATCAGCGCTCATTCTTATGAATCGCCTTCATGGAACATGGAAAGACTAGTCATGTTCCCTTCAGTTAAAACACATAAACTAAAATTTTTATGGGTATTTTTTCCATGTTTTCTTTTTCCTAAAAGAAGGAATAGAAAAAGCGTAGATCATTAAATGGGAGGCGTTTATATCTTGACTACTCAAAACCAAAATCAAAACAAACAAGGATTTCCACCTCAACATCAGCAGCATCAACCTGGATTGGAAACAAAAATGGAACCGAACCCTGATTCAATTAATGCTGCCTACAAAGGAAGCGGCAAATTAAAAGGTAAAACGGCAATCATAACGGGAGGGGACAGCGGAATCGGAAAATCAGTTGCCATTTACTACGCTAAAGAAGGAGCGAATGTGACAGTTGCATACTTGGATGAACACGAGGATGCCAAAGCGACAAAAGAATTGATCGAAAAAGAAGGCCAGAAATGTTTACTCATTTCCGGTGATATCGGTGATGAAGCCTTCTGCCAGGAAGTCGTCAAAAAAACGGTTGATGAATTTGGCGGTTTGGACATTCTAGTCAACAACGCCGGAGAACAGCATGTGCAGACAAGTATCCTGGACATTTCAGCTGAACAATTGGAAAAAACGTTCCGCACGAATATTTTCTCGATGTTCCACTTAACTAAGGCTGCATTGAAGCACCTGAAAAAAGGAAGCAGCATCATTAATACAACCTCTATCACAGCCTATCAGGGCAACCCAAAACTAATCGATTACTCTTCAACTAAAGGTGCAATACTTGCATTTACAAGAGCCCTGTCGAACTCCATTTCAAAAGATGGCATCAGAGTGAATGGTGTTGCGCCTGGACCGATCTGGACACCGCTGATTCCTGCCTCATTCGGCGAAGAGGATGTTGCCAAATTCGGACAGGATACTCCAATGGGCCGTGCAGGTCAGCCTGAGGAATTGGCACCAGCCTATGTATATTTGGCAAGTGATGATTCATCCTATGTCAGCGGACAAGTCATCCATGTAAACGGCGGGACCGTTGTTAACGGATAAGGCCTTACCTTTTTTCCAAAAGCAGTGGATTTCATAAATTGAAATCCACTGCTTTTACTCTTTCAGGCAGGATATTTCCGGATAACGCGGAATATATATGACTGGGAAGGAGTGAAGTCATTTTTGAAAAATATTGTAGATCCATGGTTCACCGTTCAGGGATTGGACTCAAAAACGTTTGCAATCAGTGAATATGGTCATTGGGAGAAAGTTCATTCCTTTTTATTACTTGGTGAGACCCGGGCTGCGTTAATCGACACAGGATTAGGCATCGATTCGATTAAGCGGATTACAGACCAGCTTACCGATCTTCCGATCATCGTTCTGACCACACACGTTCATGCGGATCATATTGGCGGTCACGGTGATTATGAAACGATTTATGTTCATGGTGATGATGCCAATTGGCTGATTAACGGCATTGAAGGTTTGCCCTTGGAACAAATAAGAAAGAACATGGCCCGGGATATCACATTACCCATACCCGATTCATTCAAGCCTGATACATACAAGCCATACCAGGGGTACCCCGATAGACTTTTATCGGACGGGGACACGATTGATCTTGGAAACCGAAGTTTAAGCATTTATCATACACCTGGTCATTCGCCTGGCCACATTTCAATTTTGGATGATGAAACAGGTTATTTATTTACTGGCGACCTGCTTTATTCAGATACTCCCGTTTATGCCTTTTATCCCTCGACAAGCCCTGAAGACCTTGTTAATTCGTTAGAAAAAATCGCAAAGATCAAGGCAGTCTCCAAAATCTATGGCGGTCACAACCAACTAGGCCTCGAACCAAAGATCCTTGAAGAAGTCCTTGCAGCCATTCAATATCTTAAAGAGAATCATTTGGTCAGACACGGAACGGGTGTACATGCATTCAAAAGTTTCAGTGTACATTTCTAGATAAAAAAGGCATTGCTTTTACGCAATGCCCTCTCGTTCAAAAAGTCATGGCCATTGCACCTTGCTTGATCGATCTGCAGGAATGCCTTTCCACGAAATGATGTGGAATGATGGTCCCGGCAGGAGCATCTCCAGTCTGCAGCATATGAATGATGCCCTTAGCGGCCTGATATCCCAAATCAAAAATATTAATATCTACGGAGGTCAGGGCTGGTAATGACAGTTCAGAGAAAAGGACGTTATTGAAGCTGACGATAGACATTTCTTCAGGAGTGCGCACGCCCATTTCGCGAAGTGAATGCACGATGCCAAGTGCCATGAGATCATCACTGACCACCAAAGCGGTAGGTGGTTCATCGATGGATAGTAACCTTTTTGCAGCGGTTTGTCCCCCTTCATGCAAAAAATCTTCATGCAGGGTATATTCCATCCTTCGATCGATTCCAGCCCTCTCCAATGCCCGTTCATATCCTGATAAGCGATCAATGGTCATCATGAGGGATTCATCACCTCCGATGAATCCAACCCTTTCATGTCCTAGCTTTATGAGGTAATCCGTTGCCTGTTCGGCAGCCAAGACATTATCGTTATCAACATATGTTATCTCCCCGATGTAATCATAGGGTTTCCCAATGATCACAAATGGAAAATCCCTTTCCCTCAAATAGGTCAGAATGTGATCGTTCATCCTTGAATACATCAGGATTATTCCATCCACCATCCCCCCCTGCACCATATTCACTACTCCTTCGTAGATTTCATCTTCTGTTTTTCCCGTGCTTAACAACAGGGAATAATGATTTTCCTGAGCTCCCTCACTTAGACCCTGGAGGATCGTAGGAAAAAAGGGATTTTGATAATAATCATTTGACGAACTTGGCATTACCAAGCCAATGATCCTGGTCGATTGATTGGCAAGACTACGTGCAATGAAGTTTGGATGGTATCCTAATTTCGTCATCGCCTTACGTACCCTTACCTTTGTTTTTTCACTTATCCTAGGATTATTTGCAATCACTCGAGAAACTGTTGAAGGAGCAACATTCGCTAGCTGTGCCACATCTTTTATTGTGATGGCCATGCATTTCCCCTCTCCTTTCTTAGCCTTTATTGACTTCATTTAAAAAAAGGTGAATACCAATAAACACTTCTCTAATATTCGTTTTATATTTATACATTTTGTATGTATTCATAATACACTCAGTTCAATAGTTATATCCATACTTTTTTTAATGTTTATTTAATTTTTCAGAAAATACTCACTTTTCCGTTTTTTAACCTAAGTTTAAAATTCAAAAAGAAGCTGATGGATGATCAGCTTCTTGAAAAACGACAGGTCTATTGGAAATTAAGAAGTCAGACGACTAACTACATAGGTTTTAGGCTAATTCCCAATCAAGTCCATAGAATCAATAACGATAAATCCTCGTTTCATATGGACGTAAATCAATAAGGGGCACCTCAGGACAATCCTCATAATTAGCCAGCAAGAGTTCCATTTCCCCCCAATAAGAAAGGTCGATTTGATGGTGATTCATACTATAGTTACATACTACCATAACTGAATTTTCATTCATACTTCTTGTATAAATATAAAGTTCAGGGTGATCTTCCCATAATAACTCATATTCCCCATAAACAAGGACCTGATGTTTTTTTCGAAGTTCAATCATCTTTTTATAAAAATGATAAATGGATGACGGGTCATTTTTCTGCTGTTCTACATTAATGGCGCGATAATTTGGATTAACCCTCATCCAAGGGGTTCCATGAGTGAATCCGCCATTTTCAAGATCATTCCATTGCATCGGTGTTCGTGAGTTATCACGGCCGCTATGCCATATAATGTTCATGATCTCATCATGAGGCCGCCCTTTCGAGGTCTCTATCCTATAAAAGTTTTTCATTCCGACATCATCATAATCATCAATCGAATCAAATTGGACATTTGTCATGCCAATTTCCTGACCTTGATAAATAAAAGGTGTCCCTTGCATGAAAAAGTAAAGGGCCCCAATCATTTTTGCGCTTTCCAACCAATATTGATGATCATTTCCCCAGGTGGATACACTTCTCGGCTGGTCATGATTTTCAAAAAACAAAGCATTCCATCCTTTGTTTTTCAGCCCCTTTTGCCATTTCGTCATCGTTCGCTTTAACCCTTGAACATCAACAGCGTGATTCTGTCCCCTATTCCATAGACCAAGATGTTCAAATTGAAAGATCATATTGAACTTCCCATTCGATTCCCCGACCCATTCTTCCGCCTGCTCTATCCTGACGCCATTGGCCTCACCGACCGTCATGATATCATACTTAGAGAAAGTCTCTTCTTTCAACTCCTGAAGGTAATCCAGAATCCCGTCCTGATTCGTATGCATTTCAAAAGCAGGTACATACTGATGCCAATAAGGATTGGGCATATCCGGAAGGCCTTCACGCTTATGAATATGCGTGATCGCATCAATCCGGAAGCCATCGATTCCCTTATCGAGCCACCAATTGACCATTTCATATAATGCCTTTCGCACATCAGTGTTTTTCCAGTTTAAGTCCGGCTGCTTTTCGGCAAATAGATGTAAATAGTATTGATTGGTCCTTTCATCGAATTTCCAGGCACTTCCGGAAAAGATGCTTTCCCAATTATTAGGCTCACGGCCATCCTGACCATCCCTCCAAATATACCAATCACGTTTCGGATTATCGCGGGAAGAACGTGACTCGACGAACCAGGGGTGCTCATCACTTGTATGATTCAAAACAAGGTCGAGTATCACCTTCATCCCACGCCCATGAACATCTTTCAATAACAGATCAATATCTTCGATTGAACCGAATTCATCGGAAATTGCTTGATAATCACTAATATCATAGCCATTATCCGCATTGGGCGATTTATAAAAAGGACAAATCCAAATGACATCTATCCCTAATTCCTGCAGATAGTCGAGCTTTGAAATCAAACCTTTTATGTCTCCGACCCCATCACCATTACTATCCATGAAACTGCGCGGGTAAATTTGATAGCAAACCGCTTCTTTCCACCAGGTCTTATTCATGCTGTAACCTCCCGATCCTGTTTTCCACAAAGCCTTAGGGACAATGTTTGGCGGCTACCGACAATCGAGAGGTATATGATTATTTTGGTTGATTCCGTTTTGAACGTTTAATAACCAAAGCAATGAATATACCAAAAATGAGAAGAACCAATCCTATGACTAACAGGTAAGGAATATTAATAATCGACTTAGGCGACAGCGTATAGACTTCTGTCGTCTCCCTGTCGATTACGATAGAGTAGCTGTTGTCCTTACTGCGGACCAGATCCCCATTCAGCATACCTCTCAACTCTTTATTACTTTCAAGTTCCTTATCAGCAAGGTTTATCGTTTGAGTTTCAGTCGTATTGTTCATGGCGACGACGATCGTTTCATCACCATACACACGCTTGAATACCGAAGCTCCGCCTTCTTCATATAAAAGCTCCATATCCCCTTTTACCAATGCTGGGTACATGTCTCTGAGATCAGAAAGCTTTGTTATATATTCCACCAATTCCTGTTCTGTCTTAAAATTCATCAACTTATGATTATCCGGGGCAATATCGCCATTTAAGGCAATTTCCGATCCATAAAATACGATAGGCACCCCTGGCATCGTATAAAGATACGACAGAGCCATTCTCCATCTGGAGCCTGGATTTTCGTTATGATCGGCTGCATCCTTTGTAAAACGGGGCATTTCCTGTGTGTCCATGAACAATGCCTGATGGGCATTGCCCCCTAATTCATCTTCGCTTTTTGCAAACGCATTAAAAACAGGTTTCAATTCCTTATCGGGCGCAGCAAATGCTTCACGTAGCTCAGCATTCTGCGGATAAGCCATAAAAGCATCGATACCCGTCTCCTTGTAGCTTGAGATCAATTTCGCATCACCTTGAACATCGCCGATTGTATAGAAATTTGATTTTTCAGATTTGACTGCATCCACAAATTCCTTCCAAAAATCTTTTGCTACGTATTGGACTTTATTTATACGGTATCCATCAATATCGGTTTCCGTTATCCACCATTTGGCAGCATCAAGTAAATATTTCCTTGTTTCCTCATTATCTTGATTCAAATCGGGAAGACCATCAACCCACCCTGTTTCCAAATCCGTTTGGCTACCGTCCTTGGAAATCTTTTTTTCTTCATGGAACCAATCTTGTTTTTTTGGATCGGTCAGCCACGCGGATTCAGGCCCTACATTATTTGCTTGAACATCAATGATCACCTTCATATCGCGTTTATGTGCCTCATTCACGAGTTTTTTAAACTCTTCCATTGTCCCATAGTGTTTATCCGTTTTATAAAAATCGGCCACCCAATCGCCATGATAACCATTTGCATCATTAGCGAAAATCGGTGAAAGGATGATAGCGGTATAACCCATATCTTTTAAATAATTCAGTTTCTTCGTGACACCTTCGAAATCCCCGCCATTAAACGTGGAAGGATCATTCACGTTCGCATCTCCATTATTTTGGGTATCCCCATCGAAAAATCTGTCGACCAATAATGAATAAACGATTTCATCCTTCCAAGTTCGTTGTTCTTTTTCAGCTGCTCCTACTGGAATGGCGTAAAAAAGAAGCAGCGGAATTAAAGCGAGTGATAACGCTCTTTTTCTCATATCCGTTCTCCTCCTAGCTATCTCTTTACGCCTTTAAGATTAGCCTTTTGACCCCTTAACGTCAAATCCAATTTATAAAAAACTTTACACTTAAGGGACAAACTGGGGATACTGGTTATGGTTACTGAATTGGAAAAGAGCCGAACACGGTTAACGTTCTTTTTTTATCTTCTTGACCGCTTTATCCAAAGCCCTTTTTGGTTTTGCTTTTTGAGTGGTCATTTCATCCATGGCTGAATTCATCGGTCCCCATACTTTATTCATTTCCGGAATATTCGGCACGGGTTCAGCGTATTGTAATTGTATGCTTAAGGCTTGTGCCCTTTCATTTTCTTTGATTGCGGCATTGTGTTTAATTGATTTATTAGGTGGGATTTCCCCTGTTAAATCAAAACGCTTCATTGCATTATCATCATTAGTCAAATATTCAACTAACTTCGTAGACCAATAAGGGTGTTTTGTGAATGCTGTTACATGCCAGCCTTTGATTTCCATGAACGTTTTCATTGGCTGACCATTGGGCAATTCTGGCATGGGGGCAATTCCTGTATCCTTTCGCTCGGTAAATGAGTTCCCGTCACTCATGATAGAAGCCAATTTACCTTGTAAAAACAACTTCTCGATTCCTGCCTTGCCGCCTTTAGGAATCAAACCCGCCCTATACCATTTTTGGATGTACCCAGCCCCTTTTATGGAACCCTTATTATTCAAACCAATGTCGGAAGGGTCTAACTTTCCATTCTTATCTTTAAATATATAACCTCCCATTCCAGCCATTACTCCATACGAATCATGGAAATCATTCCACTTGGCATAGTAACCATACAAGTTACGCTTTCTTAATTCCTTCGTCATTTTATAAAGGTCATTCATCGTCTCAGGAGCCTTAGCCATCAATTTTTTATTATAAATGAAGACGGAGGTGGTTACGGACTTTGGCAATCCAAAAACCTTATCTTGATACATCTCCCCCCTAATTGAAGGTTCAATGAATGCATTCAATACCTCATCTTTCACCTTCACTTCCTGAATTAAGCCTTCCTTCACGATTTGCCCGACCTTTTCATGGGAAAAAGTTACGACATCCGGTGCCTTTCCATTTCCGATTGGCCCATCTCGACGAAGTCGTTCATACATCCCGGTAGCCATTTCAACCTCTTCATGCTCAACTTTGATTCCATATTTTTTTTCAAAGGCTTCAATCACCGGCTTTAGGGCCTCCGCTTTACCCTCTTCCTCCCAAATGATCAATTTTTCCGGCTTCGCTTCATTGCTGGCTTCGTCTTCTTTTTTCTTATCTTCTTTCACTGCTTTATTTTTATTTTCTAAATCTGAACTGGATCCGCAAGCACTTACACTAACAATCAATAATATGGACATGAACAAATGAAAAATCAGCTTCTTCACTTTCATTCTCCTTTTTGCAATGTTTATTCTATCATGTCCAAAAGCACCAAATAATACTGTTTTTCAGTTCAGTACTTCAAATAAAGCCAATTGATGAAAGCGATACCAAAGCTATTGTTATCATTATATGAACGGCTTTGATTTTTACAACATTTTCCTTGGCGTATTTATTTCCTTGTAGTGATGAACAATTTTTGTTATTTTTTAGTTAATAAGTGCTTCTTTCAATTGAAATTGGGTATATAACCAAAATGAAAAAGCACTTTACCTGGCTTAGTACCACTTCATAGAGACCCTCCTCGTAACAGCCGGAAGTTTCCTTTTTCACAGTCCCAAAACTTATAGAATCGGAGTGGTTTTCATGGAATTTTCATCCATACACCATAGACCTAATGACAATTACGGCTATCCTATCAACACTGAAACCCTACATATCCGCTTACGTACGAAAAAACAAGATATCTCCTCAGTTGGATTGATTTTTGGGGATCCTTACATTTCAAATAATGGTCAATGGCAGTACGAGGAACTTCCCATGAGTCTGTCGGGCAGCGATACCCGTTATGATTATTGGCATATCTATGTGAAGCCTCCCTACCGAAGAATTCGATATGGGTTCAAGGTATCCGCAGAAGAAGAATGCTCCATTTACACGGAAAAGGGCTTCTTCAAAGAGCCTCCCCGAGATCCCGGATGCTATTTCGCGATTCCCTATCTCCATCAAAATGAAGTTTTCGGGGCACCGGAATGGGTCAAAGATACAATTTGGTACCAAATTTTCCCTGAACGATTCGCGAACGGAAACCCCGCCAACGACCCCGAAGGTGTGAAACCCTGGGGAAGTGAAGAACCGGCGGTGGATAATTTTTTTGGCGGGGACTTCGAAGGAATCATTGAACATTTGGATTACCTTGAGAATCTTGGCATCAACGGAATTTATTTCACGCCAATCTTCCATGCCTACTCCAATCATAAATACGATACGATTGATTATCGGAGTATCGATCCGCAATTCGGAACGAAGGAAACATTGAAAACACTAATAGCCGAATGCCATAAACGGAATATACGGGTCATGCTGGATGCCGTTTTTAACCATAGCGGCTACTATTTCCCCCCTTTCCAGGATTTACTCGAAAAAGGGGAGAAATCGAAATATAAGGATTGGTTCCACCCTCACAGCTTCCCTCTTAAGGGAGGGGAAAGGCCCAATTATGAAACATTCGGTTTTTTTGAATCGATGCCAAAATTGAATACGGCAAATCCGGAGGTGAAAGAATATCTGCTCGAAGTCTCGGCTTATTGGATCAAGGAGTTCGATATAGACGCCTGGCGGCTCGATGTCGCAAATGAAGTCGATCAGCCATTCTGGCGTGAATTTCGAACAACGGTGAAAAATATAAAGCCTGACCTTTATATTCTTGGGGAAATTTGGCATGACTCCATGCCATGGCTTCGCGGCGATCAGTTCGATGCCGTCATGAATTACCCTTTCACCAACCAAGTCTTTCGCCTGGTCGCCTCACAAACCATCAATGCACGCGAGTTCACTGAAGAAATGACAGCCATCTATCACAGTTATCCAACCAATGTTTTTGACGTGACATTCAACCTTCTTGGAAGCCATGATACACCGCGGATTTTCACGGATTGCGGGGAAGATTTAGCTAGAGCCAAGCTCATTCACGCAATCCTGCTGACATTCAATGGCAGCCCTTGTATTTATTATGGAGATGAAATCGGCTTAACCGGCGGCATGGATCCAGGATGCCGAAAATGCATGGTCTGGGAAGAAGAAAAACAAAACACCGAGCTACTCAATGAAATTAAGGCATTGATCCACTTGCGAAAAGAAGAAAGGTTACTTGCCAATGACGGGGAGTTTAAATTCCTTGATACAGCCGGAAATGAAAATATCGTGGCTTACCAAAAGTATAATGAAAAACGTTCTGTCGTGATCCTCATCAATCCGACCGATGTCAAGCAATCCTTTACCCTTCCTGTTGATTTGAAAGGACGTACACTAACGGATTTAAGAACAAAGGAAACCACACAAGTTGGCAAATTTGAATTGGGTGGTTATCAATATAAAATTCTCGCAATCAATCATTGAGGCAAATGGAAACGGGGCGTTGATAATCATCCGCCCCGTTTTTTTCACTCGATTATTTGGATATCATATTCTTTGAACCATACATGGGTCTGTGCCAAATGCGCGAGCAATTGTGGCCCTGACATCAATTGGCCGAACCATGGCACTTTAAAAGCCGCACCCTTGGAATCTACTATATCGGTTAGCTTCTGTTTATCGAAAAATTCATGCAGGATCGAATTATTATCCGTCAGTAAGTCTTTCAACCACGCCTGCACACTGTCTGTATATATAGGGTTATGGGTTTTGGGATATGGACTTTTTTTACGATACAATACTTCATCCGGTAATAGCCCCTCCAAAGCCTTCCTAAGGATACCCTTTTCACGGTTGCCTTCCATTTTCATTTCCCAAGGAATGTTCCATGCATATTCAACAAGGCGATGATCGGCAAATGGCACGCGCACCTCTAGACTTGCCCCCATACTCATCCGATCCTTCCGGTCAAGGAGCGTCGTCATGAACCATAATAAATTCACATAGAAAAGCTCTCTCCGCTTTGCCGCTATACCGCTTTCCCCTTCCAATTTAGGCGTTTCTGCAAGGGTGGCCAAATAAGCTTCCTGGGCATATTCCTCCAGCTTCAATTTCTCGCGCCATCCCGTTTTCAATAAAGATACCCGCTCATCCGTAGATCTCATCCATGGAAAACCAGCACGATTCAAATCATCCTCACGGTGAAACCAAGGATAACCTCCAAAAATTTCGTCCGCACATTCGCCGGACAGGCCTACGACAAAATCCCGCTTGATTTCCTTACAAAACCAAAGTAAAGAAGAATCGACATCCGCCATGCCTGGGAGGTCCCTTACAAGGACAGCTTCCGTTAAATAATTTGTCAGCTGCTCTTGAGAGATGACCGATGAATGGTGAACCGTGTTAAAACTATCCGACATCTTTTTAATCCAATACCCATCGGAGTTTGGCTGAAAATCATTTGCCTTGAAATAACGCTCATTATCCTCATAATCAATGGAATACGTATGAAGCTGGCCTTTCCCTTCTTTTTGATAGGCATTTGCAGCAATGGCCGTAATTGCGCTTGAGTCAAGCCCTCCTGATAAGAAGGTACAAAGCGGAACATCAGATACAAGTTGCCGCGTCACTGCATCTTCGACAAGGAAGCGAACCCTCTCGGCCGTCTCGTCAAGCGTATCCCGATGTTCTTCGCTTTTCACATTCCAATATCTCCAAATCCGGAGGCCTTTCCTTGATAAAGTAAGCGCATGGGCAGGCCTTAATTCCTGGATATCATGAAATACACCTGAACCTGGCTTCCGGGATGGACCAACACCAAAAACTTCAGACAACCCTTCGCGGTCAATCTCCGTTTTAACATCCGGATGGGCCAGAATCGCCTTCAGCTCCGATCCGAAAATGAACCCGCCGTCCCTTTCCGCATAAAAGAATGGTTTTACCCCCATGCGATCTCTTCCGACGAATAATTTCTGTTCCTTTTCATCCCAAATCGCAAACGCAAAAATCCCATTGAACAAGTCAATGCATTTTTCTTTCCATTCTATATAAGAAGTTAGCAAAACTTCTGTATCAGAATGACCGTTAAAGGAATATCCTTTTAATAATAGCTGTTTACGAATATCCTCGGTGTTATATAGCTCACCATTATAACAAAGCGTATATCTGCCGTTTTCATGATTTTTCGTCATCGGCTGTTTTCCGCCTTCCGCATCGACAACCGTTAACCGTTTATGACCAAAGGCAACATGGGCTTCGCTCCAAACATTATCTTCGTCAGGCCCCCGCTTTGCCAACGTTTTTGTCATGTTTTCCAGCGTTTTCGTTTTTGTCCGTAAATCTTTTTGAAAATGCACCCAGCCTGTTATCCCACACATTTTACACTTCATCCTTTCTATCCGGACTATCAAAAATATATTGGCTCCCTGTCTTAAAAAGATTTACAGTCCCTAAGTATCGCTCAGCATCATTCCGTAGGGCCACCTGCCAACAACGCCCGGCGTCGTTAATGAATTGTTGAGCAAAGCATCCCGTGTTAAACATAGCCTATGCAAAGACGGAAAGATGGTTATTTGTCCATAATATTTTAAAATATACAGTTATATTTTCATTGGATTTTGACTAAAAAGTAGGTGAGGATTCCACTATTGGAGGTATATGTATGAGTCAGCAACAACGAACTAAGTTAATGAATAGGCAAACAAGAGCTTTTACCGAAGGAACAGTGGAAAATATCAATCAACAATGGATTTTTTTCGATGATGAAACAGATGAGGCCTGCTCCATTGAAGACCACGTTGACAGCATCATCGAAGTATACAGGGGCGGGCGCTGGCAACAAGGAGTAATTGAGGAAGAGGGAAAGATCCTGCTTCATCGGGAAATCACCTTCTTAAGGGAAAATGAGCCCATTCGGATACGCAAAAAACTGCTTTACTCTTTTGAACGTTTATTGGAAGAATTGAACGATGATTCCTTTTTCCAATTTGTAACGACATTGAATTCACTTGATTTTTCTATTTATGATTGTATATATAGCTATAACCAGCTCACTTTTTTAAGGGCCGTCCCAAACCAGTCCGGCGTGAATTTCTTCACCTTTGATAACGAGAGCCAAATTTGTCTCGTTCAGCACCATTTTTCTTACGGGAAAAAGGATCATGATCGTTTTGAATTCACCCTGAACACCGGAAAAAGGATCGTCATTGAGAAAGTGAATTCACAATAACGGGTAAAAGAAAACGGGTAAATGAGATTTCCTCATTTACCCGTCTTTAATTCTGTATTAAAAAAAGTCCATTCCTTGTGGCAGTGAAAGTCCTAAATAAAGGACGAATACAAGCGCTACGATGAACAATATCCACATGGCACCTGTGCTTTTTCTTTTTTTCGTACGGACCAGCACCATTTCCATCGCCGCAATCACGATGATTCCAACAATCATTTTTACTGCGTAAGCACCAAAATCAGTGATCAGCATGCCGCCAGTAAGGAAAATCAATAGATAGAACAACCGTGTTATCATATGTAGCATTTTCGCTTTCGGGTTTGCACCTTTAAGCATCGAATATGTGACAAAGAAAAGAATGATTCCGATAACCCAAGCTGTAATATGCATATCTGTAGTCATTTTTTTGCCCCCCTCGTTCAGTTTCCATTTCATCATATCATAGGCTTTTACAAAAAAACAAAACTAAGTATCCACCTGAATGGGTAAAACCAACAATTTAATGAACATCATTTACATTTCTTCTTAACTGGTCCCTACCTGCGCATGACCGGCTTTTTACCATACGTAAAAAAACGCCATATATATTCAACCGGTCCGTATTCATAAAGGCCCATCCACAATAAGGAAAGCAGGATTTGCAGGCAAAACAGGGCTATTAGAAAAACAAATCCTGTCGTATATGAGACTGATCCATATAAACCAAGGCCATATGAATAAAAAATGCCCGTACATACCATCGATTGGAACAAGTAATTGCTCATCGACATCCTTCCGATATACGAAAGCGGATGTAACAGGCGGGAAGCCCCTGCCCGTTCCGCCAAAAGCGTGATTGCCGTGATATAAAAAATCGTAAGTAACGGTCCTCCCAAATAATCCTGGACGAATATCGTTCCAAAATGGTATACCGTCACATATGGCAGCATCTTAATTGACATGCCCAATAGCAAGCTTACGATCGATATCGCTTTCAATTGTCGTTTATATTGGGTTGGATTTTGGAGAAAGCCTTGTTTTGCCACGCCTGCTCCCATTAAAAAAAACGGAAAAATCGATAAAAAAAGGATAATGGCATTTAAAGGGTTGTTCACCATATACCAATCCAACGCCCTCTGACTCATCAGTTCCGTAAATGTACCAGATTGATAAACTTCCAAAGACTGTTTCATCATCGCCGAATCAGTCGTGATCGCCATCCCTTCACTATCAAAAGTGCCCATTATAAGAAATAGAGAACCCAATATTGCAAAAGGCAGGACATAACAAACCGAGCCAAGCAGAATTAAATTCCGGCCCTTCATCTTATAAAAAAACAAAAGTGCAAACCCAAATACAGCATAATTAATGAGGATGTCCCCATGCCAGATGAAGAAAGCATGAATACAGCCCAGTACTAGCAGGAAACTTAGCCTTTTGATATATAGTAACGGAAATGAAATACCCTTTTCTTCACTCCTTACTGCCAAAATGATTGCCCCGAAACCGAACAGAAAGGCAAATAACGGATAAAAGCTGGCCTGTGCGACTATATCACTGAATCTGTACAAAATCCCATCCCATCCTCCTGCCCACCGCTCGGCACCATCTATGTACAAGAGCGGGGAGTGGAAAGAAGGCATATTCACTAAAAATATCCCTAAAATGGCTAATCCACGTAAAATATCGATGCTTACGATCCGTTTACTTTCCTGCAATGGTACCATTGCGCCCTTCATAGGTACACCCTCTTTCATTCATACAGATTTAACATCTTTTCTATATCTCCATTGCATCACCTTTAACTTTCGTGACCGCTTTGTGCTTTTTTATCAGTATGACAAACAAGCTGCCCAATAAGCAAAAGATTCCTGCAAGGAAGAATGCCCATGTATAGGAGTTGAATATTTTGAAGATAAGCCCTCCACCGTACGCCGCCACTGCTGCACCCACCTGATGGGCCGCGAATATCCACCCGTATACGATCCCGCTTTTCTCCATGCCAAATACTTGCCTTGAAATGCTTATGGTCGGAGGA
This sequence comes from Peribacillus sp. FW305-BF15, assembly GCF_058783805.1. Taxonomy (NCBI): domain Bacteria; kingdom Bacillati; phylum Bacillota; class Bacilli; order Caryophanales; family Bacillaceae; genus Peribacillus; species Peribacillus sp. FW305-BF15. Next base: position 162,517 of record NZ_JBYSYV010000010.1, read on the forward strand.
ACGGTCGCTATCCAATCCAAGCCATAGAAAACGGAAAAGATAATCAATAGACCGATAGAACCTTCATTTAATGCAAAAGGAAGTAATACGAGGGAAGCACCCCTTAGAGCGTAATACCAAAACAACAGCCAACGGTTATCAAAACGATCTGATAGCCATCCGGATACAGTCGTACCAATCAAATCAAAGATTCCCATGAAAGATAGCAGAGATGCTGCCGTCACAACCGGTAAACCAAAACTAATGCAGTAAGAAATGAAATGTGTCCCGATCAACCCGCTCGTTGAAAGTCCGCATATAAAAAAGCTACCTGCCAATAACCAGAATTCCTTCACTCTCACTGCTTCAATCAACGACTGAAAAGCCATGGCGATGGGATTCTTATTTTGGACTGTAACAGTCTCCTGCTTTTCCTCTTCCAATCCATATGGAAGAGTCCCGACTTCCTTCGGATTGTTTTTCATGAATAAAAGGATGATTGCCAGCATGATCAAGCTAAGGACCAAAATTAATCCAATCGCCCATCTCCACGAATAACTCTCAATGATGATGGCTAAAACCGGAAGTAAAATGAGCTGGCCCGTGGCCGTACTTGCCGTCAGTATTCCGACCGCCAGCCCCCGTCTCTTCTCGAACCAACGATTTGCCACATATGGGCTCAATACCGTTAAAAACACTCCAGAACCCAATCCAATGATAATTCCCCAAATTAAAATGAGCTGCCACTCATGCTGCATGAAAAAAGTGAGGAGAATCCCGGCCAATAAAGTGGACATGGCCGATACCATCATTTTCTTCAATCCAAGCACTTCAATTAGTGCGGCCATGAATGGACCCGATAATCCATAAAGAAAAAGACTTATGGCAAAGGCTAAAGAAATGACGGACCGGTCCCACCCGAACTCATTTTCAAATGGTACGATGAATACTCCCGATGATGACCTAACGATTCCGGCTACAATAATCGAGAAGAATGTTATGATTAAAATGACCCAGCTATAATGAATACGTTTCAATGATCTCCCCCACAATCCAAAACTTTTAAAATCAACATAATGAAAAAAGAAAAATTATAATAATTTGAAATATTTTATAATAGTAACACTTTATCGTTAAACAAGAAGCTTTTTTTCAAAACAAATTCCAGTGTTCCTGATTGACCTTCCCTTATCCTACAATGGCTTGAGTTAGCGGCTTACATATCAGTGTCCACCTCGATCCTCCTTTCATCAGGATCGATATCTGCATAGCTTAATATGAAACCGAATTTAAACGGCAACAAAAAAATGCTGTTCATTTCTGAACAGCGTTAGCGAGCTTCAATTAACGAATCTGCCTGTTTTCCCCTTAGATTCCCAATAATCATTACGGAGATGGATTTTTTGTATTTTCCCCGATGCCGTTTTTGGAAGCTCATCGACGAACGACACACTGGTAACTGATTTAAAATGAGCTAATTTTTCCCGTGTGAAGGCCTTTATATCATCCACCGTTAATTCCACGCCCATTTTTGGCACGATGAAGGCATGCGGTGTCTCTCCCCACTTTTCATGCGGAACGGCAATGACCGCCGCTTCAAGAATGTCCGGATGTTCGTAGAGTATTCCTTCCACTTCTATTGAAGAGATATTTTCTCCGCCACTAATGATTATATCCTTTTTGCGGTCTACTATATCCACATTCCCGTTTTCATCGATTGTGGCCATATCCCCTGTATGCAGCCATCCATTTATCAGTGTCTGGCTGGTCGCTTCTTCATTTTTCCAATAACCTAACATCACTCCATGGCTGCGGACGATAAGCTCGCCGATATCCACGCCATCATGGGCAACTTCCTCACCATCGTCATGGATAACCTTTACCTCACTGCCTATGATGGGATATCCGGCTTTCGCCTTCATTCTGTATTTTTCTTTTTCCGGAAGATCATCGAATTCAGAACGAATCAGCGATATCAGACTGACAGGTGTTGATTCTGTCATTCCGTAAATTTGAATGAACTCCCAGCCTAACTCTTTTTCCACCCTTGTAACGAATGCAGGAGGCGGAGCGGAGCCTGCAACGACGATTCGGATATCCTGCTCGATATTCGAGACATTCCGCTCATAATATTGGAACAGTGAATTCAGAACCGTCGGTGCCATATGCATGATGGAAACCTTATGCTTTTGCAGTGCATTAAATATCATTTCTGGGCTGGTTTTCCTCAAACAAACTTGAGTGGCACCATTTGCCGTATAATAAAATGGCGCCCCCCACCCATTCACGTGGAACATCGGCAGTACGTGCAAATATGTATCGCGGTCATTGACCCTGAAATGATGCATCGCACCCAGGGCATGTAAATAGTTGTTGCGGTGAGTCAGCATTACCCCTTTGGGATTTCCTGTGGTCCCGCTCGTATAAAGGAGACTCGAAACATCATTTTCATCCACTGACTCCCGGTTGAAGCACTTGTTATCATAACGTTCCAGCCAATGGCTGTAATCGGTTTCATTTATCTCCTCATCCTTATAATGAACGATTATGTGCTCCACCGATTCAAGTTCGTCCTTGACAGGGGAAATTAGATGATACAATTCCTGATCTACGAAAAGGACCTTGGACTCGCTATGGTTCAAAATGAAAACATAATCTGCAGGCTTTAAACGGATATTCAAGGGAACGATTACAGCACCAAGTTGAAATACTCCATAAAAGCCTTCAAGCATTTCAATTGAGTTAGGTGCCAAATATGCCACCTTATCACCCTTTTTGACACCGATATCCCTTAAACCATTTGAAAGCTGGTTTACACGGCCATTCAGCTCTAAGTATGTTAAAACCTTGTCATCTCCAATGATGGCTTTCTTATCTCCATATAGTAAGGCTGCTCGATCTAAGAAATGCGATAATACTAATGGTACATTCATTTCCTCACCTCAAATTTTATTTGAAAATTCTGAATTAGCATTATATTACCATATCTGTTACCAACATTTCAATAATATCAGCTGTTGTTATATAACAATATATTAATAGGCAGATGAATCACATCAATCATGAGCCAACATACAATACAGTGAAACTCCCTTCAGTGATAGGCTCATGGCCTGAGATACATGGGGAAACCAGAATAAAAAAAGGGTGATTTTCTTGCCGGCCATCGTAGGAGTCGTTCAAGTCATCAACGTCGGTAGCAGTGGAATTGTCCATATTGGTGACGTCTTTAAAATTAGTCCATATTCCACATCAAAAACGTTTGCAGGTGCTGGCTCTTTCAATACAGGTGAATCCATATCCCTCTATAATGCCTATAGCACCACGAATACAAATGATACTGATGGTGTCGATCAGCCACTTGTCCTAAATCTCTAATGTTTTTAAGAAAGGAGTCAGCATGATCTTCAATATTCACCAGACCATACAAATCAATATGATAAAAATTGAAAGCATCGCCAATTCATCCGTTTTTCAAATAGGAAGTGCCGGAGTGATTAAACCATATTCCACATTAGCCAATACCGGTGGATTCACAGAGCCTGCTCCCCAACTTGAAGCTGATGTAACCCCATTACCCAGTTTCGTCCCATTTACATCCTCCTAGTTCATAGGCATTCACCTACATCCAACTTTTTCATATACTGTCATATATGAAATTAACATATTGTGAAGGTGAGGTGTTGAATCGTGAATCAGGATCTATATTCATATTCCATACAAATGCAGCGTTATCTTGAAGCCCAGGATAAACGGATCATGAAACTTGAACACGAACTCAAACGCCTGACAGATGAACTTGCCGAGCTGAAAAATAAACCGCCAATCCATGTTGATAAAATTGAATATAAATTCGATCAGTTAAAAGTCGAATCTTTGGATGGAACATTGAATATCGGTTTAAATCCAACTGACCTTAACAACATAGATGAATTTGCCGTCAACAACCAACCTGTTCAGCCTGCCCCTAACCTATTTCCAGGCAGGGAAATCGTCGTCCAGGAAATTCACAACGATATCCTTTCAGACTTGGAAAATATGATCACCGATGCTGAAAACCAACTGAAAACATCATTGGAACCCTCATATCATGACTTCATTAAGCAAGATGTCGAACGCCAGCTCCATCAACGCATCAATATGTATTTCGATAACCTTTCTTACGCGGAACGCGCTCCGCAGCAAAGGGAGAATATCAAGGAAAAGATCAGGGAAAAGGTGAAATCCGATATTCAAACTGCATTATTACAATTCATTACCCATTCACAAGCCGAGACAGGAGGAAATCCAAATGGAGTTTAATGTAACCAATCATCAGCTTTGTGTAGGAGATATCAAAATTACCGGTGTAGCAAGCTCTGCTTTATTTCTCATTGGGGATGTACAAACGGTCCAACTATCCTCAGCATTCGATACCCCGCCGGAATCTCTGATCATCGGGCCATTCGTACCGCTTACTCCAGAAGGGTAAAAAAACATGTTTTCAAGAATATCAAAAGTAAAATCTATATTTTCCGACACGGTATCTTTCAGCTCCTCCATGCAAATCGGGGATACCTCATATATTGACGGGAATTCCCTGGCTTTAGCCGTTCAAATGAAAAGTGAAACTTTCGACTCAGTCGATATTCATTTCGAGGACTATGACATTTTTAAGAGACCATTTTATATCCCAAGGTTGAATGAACCAGTCATATCAAGTTTTTCAAATCCGAATCCCTTCATACGGGTCGGCAATATCAATATAATCGGGGTATCAGCCTCATCTGTGGTTGGTGTGGGGAACGTAGGCCATGCACGTATGGAATCAAGAGTGAAGCATATTCGGGTGGTGCCTAAAGAAAACGAAGAGACGCCAATCGAGGATTCAACCAACAACACTTAAACTTTTAAAGGAGGGGTTCGTATGCCCGCCATTATCGGCCCGGTTCAAGTATTTAATGTCGCTCAAGGAAACCTGTTATTCGGTGATTGCGCCGTCATTTCCCCTAAGTCTTCCTCCAAATCGGTTAACGGATCCGGCTCAGGGAACACGGCTGCAATCGTTTTTACGGCCAATGGTCTGAACGGTAGCAATGTCCTTGATGTCAATGGGGTCGACCAGCCCATTACAGGGAATAATTAGTCAAAGGAAAAAGCCTCCCATCTCCAGGGAGGCTTTTAATTTCGGCCTATTTTTCTAACATGTTGAATACTTGCTCGACATCTTTGTCTCCCCTGCCTGATAAATTAACGATCAGTATATCATCCCTTGTTAACTCTTTAGCGAGCTTCATGGCGTGAGCTAGGGCATGTGAGCTTTCGAGAGCCGGAATGATTCCCTCTGTTTTGGATAATACCTGAAAAGCCTCAAGAGCTTCTTCCCCTTTTACCGTCACATACTCCGCTCGTCCGCTTTCTTTCAAAAAACTATGCTCGGGCCCCACGCTCGGGTAATCCAAACCTGCAGCTATAGAGAATGTTGGTTTTGGTTCTCCTTGTTCATCCACTAACGTCAAACTTTTGAATCCATGCAATACTGCCGGGACACCTTGCGAAATACTTGGGGCTTCAATCGGTTCTACACCAATTAAACGGACATTTTCTTCATCGAGATAATGAGCAAAAGCACCGATCGCATTACTTCCCCCTCCTGCACAAGCAATGATGGCAGTTGGCAGTTTTCCTTCCTTTTCAAGGATTTGGCGTTTTGATTCTTCACTTATGATTGATTGGAAATGTTTAACGATCGTTGGATATGGGTGTGGCCCCACTGCTGAACCAAGCAAGTAAAAAGTATTTTCATAGTTTTGCACCAAGTCATTCAATGCCTCATCAACAGCATCCTTCAATCGACCCTGTCCCTTTTCGACAGCTACGACTTTTGCCCCCAGCAATTCCATCCGAAAGACATTCAATGCCTGCCTCTCCGTATCCAGCTTACCCATATAGATCACACACTCCATGCCAAACATCGCACATGCTGTCGCAGTCGCCACACCATGCTGCCCTGCTCCTGTTTCTGCGATGATGCGTTTAGCACCCCTTCGTTTAGCGAGCAGGATTTGTCCGATCGCATTATTAATTTTATGAGCACCTGTATGGTTCAGATCTTCACGCTTCAAGTATATTTTTGCCCCGCCAACCTTTTCCGTTAAATTCTTTGCAAGTGTTAACGGGTTTTCGCGTCCGACATATTCTTTCAGATAATATTGGAACTCCTCAATGAATGCCGGGTCATCCTTATATTTCAGGAATTCCGTTTCTAAAATATCCATAACTTCCTGAAGTTCACCCGGTATAAAGCTTCCACCGAACTCACCAAAGTATCCCTTGCTCTTGATCTCACTCGTCATACTCTTCTCTACTCCTTTAAAAAGGTATTTTTCTCCACTAGTATATAGTAAGCATTTACATCTTTTCAAACTATTCTGTTTATTCAACCGAAAAGAAGCGTCCCACATCAATGGGACACTTCTTCTCTCTTATACTTCCAATAAATGCGAGCCGTCAAAGAAAAACAAGTAACGGCCGGTTACCTTCTTATTCATTATTCCCTCAACAGCCCTCGTATAAAGCTGAAGCTGCATCTGGTATCGATCGGCAAGAATCCCTTTAGCCCCTTCGAACCCGCTTGCAAAACGGCCGGTGATCGTATCCGTTTTATAGTCGAGAAGCACAAGACCTTGTTCATCCTCAAAGATACAATCAATCACCCCTTGGATAAGGACTTCTTCATCTCCAGCTGTCCAATCGCTGTAAGCTTCCTTTGCAGGCAGCGACATGGTAAATGGCACTTCACGGCGAATGCTTTCGGCCCTCTGCATTCTTTGGCCGATTTCACTCTCGAAGAAATCGACGATCGTCTCCGGATCCACAGCTTCTTTCTGTTCCTCCGTCAACAGCTCACGTTGAATCAGATCAATGATCAGTTGCTGAATCGATTGAATGGTAATCTCTTTAGATAGATCAATATGCTGCATGACTAAATGTGTAATCGTACCCCTTTCAGCAGGAGTCAGTGACTTTTCTTGCATGAAAGTCGGCCGCTTCGTGATAGGCCGCTTAAATTTACGCAACAGCTCTGTGGAGCTTTGCTCGTCCTTAAGTTCATATTGACGTTTTAATTCAGAAACGGATTGCTTGGAACGATACACCGTCGCCTCATGCTCGGGGTACTCCCATTCCAGCTGTTCCTTGATATCATCATAAAAATCGGAAACGATGCCGACCTTCTCCGATTTCTGGACATGTTCAAGCATTTGCTCTTGAACCAGTGCCTCTTCCTCATCCAGAACAGCAAGCTCTTCACTTGGAATGACGGAAATGGACCAATTCGATGGATGCGACTCCATTTCCAGGCCAAGACCTGCAGCACCAAGAGAATCCCGATGTCGGACAAGGGATGGACCAATCCAATCAAGATAACTTTTTGCACCTGCCCGTACATAGTCCTTCAATAGCCAATCTCCATGTGCCGCATTACTTTCCCAGTTCTGCTGCGTTTTTTCTGCATCATTGATACTGGCAATCAAATAAAGCTTTTCCTTAGCCCTTGTTAGCGCCACGTAGAGGACACGCATCTCCTCGGCAATTAATTCAAGCTGCTTTTTTTTCTTAAAAGCCAATTGAGGGAGGGATGGATAAGTTATCCGTAATTCGGAATTCACGTACTTTGCCGCAAAGCCATAATCTTTATCCAGTAAATAGGACTTTCGTAAATCCATCATATTGAATTGCTTGGAAAGACCGGCAATGAACACGATCGGGAACTCAAGCCCCTTTGACGAGTGAATTGTCATCAGCCGGACTACATCTTCCTGTTCCCCTAAAGCCCGAGCTGCCCCTAAATCATCTCCACGTTCTTGCATCCTTTCTATGAACCGCAAGAAACGGAACAGACCGCGGAAAGAACTTGCTTCATATTGCCTTGCCCTGTCATACAGCGCTCGTAAATTGGCCTGACGCTGTTTGCCGCCCGGCATCCCACCTGCAAAATCATAAAACTGCGTTTCGCGGTATAGGAGCCAGATTAGATCTGATAATGCCTCCTGCCTGGCAAGCTTCCGCCACTTCACTAGTTTTTTATAAAAAGCAGAGGCTTTTTCATAAAGCCCCGGATGTTCTTCAGGGTCACTCTTTCTGTAAAAATCAGCTAGTGCTTCGTAATAGCTTCCTGTATGGAATAAACGCACCTTTGACATCTCTTCTTCATCCAACCCGACGATAGGTGAACGGAGAACGGAAGCCAATGGGATATCCTGTTGCGGATTATCAATCACCTTCAATAAGGAAATCATGATGGCCACTTCGGTCGCTTCAAAATACCCCGTGGATAAATTGGCATATACTGGAATTCCCTGCTTTTTAAATTCCTCCATGATTTGCGGTGCCCATGGCATTGAACGAAGAAGAATGACCATGTCCCGATAGGTGGCAGATCGGTACCTTTTGGTTTTCGTATCATATATCCGATGCTTTTCGCTTATAGCCTTTTTAATGAGCTTGGCCATCTGCCTTGCTTCGAGCTGCGCTTTTTCAAGCTCCTCGGCCTCAAATCCGCCATCATATCCTTCCATCTCCGAATGAGCTTCAGGATCGGCTGCTCCATCAATTAAATGGAGTTCGATCGGGTATGGATCGTCTTCGGGATATGGGGCACCTTTTTTCAATTGGGCATCTTCATCATAATCAATCTCACCGACTGTAATGCCCATCAACTGTTGAAACAAGAAATTGGTCCCATCAAGAACTTCCTTTCGGCTCCGGAAATTGCGGTTTAAATCAATTTTCAGTCCGGAATCAACACCGTCATGGGTAAATCGTGTGTATTTTCCAAGGAAGAGATTCGGTTCTGCAAGCCTGAACCGGTAAATGGACTGCTTGACATCGCCTACCATGAAAAGATTCCCATCATATTCTCCGTCAGCCGTCACCAATTTTAAGATCGATTCCTGAACCAGGTTCGTGTCCTGGTATTCATCCACTAGTACCTCTTTGAACTGGTTCCTGTATTCGATGGCTGCCGCTGAAGGTTTTCGTTCACCATCCACCGTTTCCCCTGTCAAAATTTGAAGACAATAATGTTCCAAATCGGCGAAATCCACCAAATTCTTTTCTGCTTTTGCAGCAAAGAATCTTTCGTCAAACCGTTTAACAAGCATTACAAGTGTATCGACATAACCCTTAAGCTCCCTTATATCCCGTAGGTAGCTTTCCGGTTTCCGGGAAAATAACTCTTCCTGTAACGATTTGATGATCTTCTTGGCCTTATCCCGGTACTTGGTAGCCTCATCAGCCACTTCCTTGATAAAATCTGCACCGGTAAGGCGTTTTGCCGTCCCGAATTTCACGTTTTGGATTTCCTCATAAAGTGCATTCCAGGATTGGTCCTTCACTTCCGAAAGTTTAGTAACCATTGCAAGATCGGCTAGATAGTTCTCAGCCCTTGGAGCCGGCCCCCCAGGGATTTTTGTCAACGCAAGCGAGCGTTCCAATAAATCCCTGGCCGTGTCCAATTGTAAACCAATATCGAACTTCAATGAATCGATAAACGAAAGATCATCAATCCCATCATCATCTGCCAGCTCATACATGCTGGCGGCACCATCGAGCCATCGGTCCGGGTTTGGATTCGATTGCGAAAAATCATGCAGCGACCGAACGATATTCTGAAGTGCATCATCATTTCGATCGCTTGTGAAAGCATCGACCAAATTAAAGAACTGTTCGTTATCACTTTGGCCATACTGCTCCTCGAAAAGCTCTTCCATCACTTCATCACGGAGCAGCTGGATCTCCGTTGAATCTGCAATCCGGAAGCCTGGGTCGATATCCGTAAGATAATAATACTTCCTGATCACCTCTAGACAAAACGAATGGAGTGTGGAAATCGAAGCACGATTAATCAAGCTCAACTGCTTACGTAAATGCTGTGAATGCGGATTATCATCGATCGCTTTTTCTAATGCCTCACTTACCCGATGGCGCATTTCGGCAGCCGAGGCATTGGTGAATGTAACCACGAGCAGTTCATCAACATCGATTGGATCTTCTTCTGAAATGACTTTTTGAATGATCCGATTGACCAGTACCGCTGTTTTCCCTGAACCCGCAGCGGCCGCAACCAGGATGTCCTGATCTTTAGCCCATATTGCCTTCCATTGATCTTCCGTCCAAGTCACGTCTCCCGGCAGAGCAGGAATTTTCGTTTTACTCATCGCTCTCCCCCTCTCCCCTTAATAGCTCAAGAACGTCATTTTGTTTCTTCTGTGCCAAATTCCTGAATTGGTTCTCCTCCAGTGACTGGTCGAATTGGCATACAGATTTAAAGGAACAGAAGGTACACGGCGTTTTTTCCTTTAATTTGTATGGAGTAATATCCACATCACCATCGACCATTCGATCTCCAGCCTCCTGATAAATACGGCGCACATGATGATTCAGAAGCGAAAACTCCTCCCTGCTGGCAACTTTGGAAGCCGCCAGGAGCGATCCGTCCTTTTTAAATCCAGCTGGAATGATATCCGACTTACCCGAATTTTCAATATCAAGCGAGGTATCCATCAACTGAATGACATTTGAATGGTCCAGTACAAGTCCATTCATTTTAAAGCTTTTATAAATTTCTTCTTCAATTTTATCCAAACTGAGCATTCCCTTTGATTTGACAACGGGATTATGCACATGAAAATACAAAACTCCGGCTGGAATCGCTTCTTTTCCAATCAGCGACTTGGAATGGGTGACGACGATATCTAGGTATGTCAACATTTGCAGCGCTAGTCCATAATATACTTCACTCATGTTCAGTTCCTTTTCACTCGACTTATAATCGAGCACACGCAAATAGACACCCTCATCTTCTTCCGCTTTATCCACGCGGTCGATCCGCCCGATCAATTCCATCTTCGTACCGTTTTTCAAAGTGAAAGAAAGTGGCGGCAGCTCGCCATTTTTTCCGAATCCAAGTTCTAATCCGATCGGAGCAAAACCGCTCGCCTTTGCATGTTCACTTAATACGATCGAGGCACGTCCAATCACGTGTTCGAGTTTCCTGCGTAAATAGTGATGGCGGTTCGTACTTAACAAAATCTGATTTTGGAGTTTAGGAGCAAGTCTCTCCACAGCAATTCTGGCCAGCTCCAAGCATTGTTCCGGGGTCAATGTAGACCAAGGAATATCATGTTCCTTCAAGTAATCGGAAATCATTTTCAACGCTCCATGGAACATCTCGCCTATATCCGGGGCATCCAAACGGAAAATCTGCCTTTCCCTCAATTTCAAGCCATGAGCCGCATAATGGGAAAACGGGCAGCTATTGAACATTTCCATCCTGGATACACTCGTAAGAATGCTCTCACCGTATAATTGCTTACTTGTTTCCTCAGTTAATTTCTTTGTCCTATTTTGATAAAAAAGGCTCGATAAAACCTTAGTTGCTGAAGGACCGGCCATTTCATCATCAATAATGGCATTATATACATCCCACCATAGTGAATGGATTGGATAGTTCCTTTTCTTCAGCTGCAATTGAGCAGCCAGGTACGAAAGGGCAACATCATGATTCGCTGCATATTTCACCTGTTCCTCTGCAGACAGATCGGACGGATCGTTCATATAATACACATCGGAAACATTAGGCAATACGTCCCTTACCCGTTTCAAATAGGATGAAGGCAAAAGCGCCTTCCCTTCCTCATCGGCAAGCGGATATGATAAATAAAGGGCCTCGGTAGGCGTAGTGAATGCTTTGTACGCTGTGAACTCCTCATCCAGCAGGCGCACTTTCGAACTTGGGGCAACATCAAGTCCACCAGCCAGCAGCACATCACGATCACTATCTGAAAATATCCCGTCAGATACTGCTTTTCCCGGCAGAACCCCTTCGTTCAATCCGATAACAAAAGCTGTCTTCACATCATCCAGGCGGGATAAATCTAGATTAGCGACTAATACTTGGTCAATTGCCGGCGGTACCAAAGAAAATTCAAGAGACTCCAAACCAGCTTCAATGATTACCGCAAACTGTTTCATGGAAAGCTCTTCCCCGCTCAGCAGTTCAACGAATTGGTCCAATAGGTCGACAACCGCATTCCATGTTTGCTCATGCTCTCTTGCCGATACCAAATCACCTGCTTCTCCTGCCTCCAGTTTCAGCTTTTCCAATTTTTCCGGTATATGCAATTCTTCAAGATATAGATAAAGGGCTTCACACAATTCCCTGCCATTAGCAGCCTTTTTAGCCCGTTTTGAGAGCCTCAAGATGGGCTCGGTAAATAATTGCTTCATTTCATTCAGCTCTTGCTCAAGCATCATTTCCTTATCCGTTTGGTTCCGGTCCTCGAGTTCCAGACCGCGGAAGCGCCGGTAGGTCCAACGATCTTTGGACGTCCACCCGCTTCCTTTAATGCCGCGGGCCAGCACATAGTTTTCCAGCTTATCTACCTGTTCACGCATCCGGTCGTGGTTTTTTTGCAACGGAAATAGAAGCTCCGTCTTGATTGCACGAAATACCGGTTCATAACGCCAATAGCCATTGATGATCTCCAAAGTCGAACGAATCAGTTCAATCAGAGGATGATTCAGCATCGTCCGTTTGGAATCGACGAACAAGGGAATTTGATAATCCCGAAAAACGGTTTGTAAAATATCTGCGTATGCTTCCCCGTTACGGACTAAAATCGCAATATCACGGAAACGGTGCTGTTTCTGTCTGACCAGCGACAAGATATCCCGGGCAACTCCTTCAATCTCAGCTCTGCGGTTAACTGCCTGGGCGATCGTTACATCAGGTGACTGCTGCTCAAACGTTCGTGCAGGACGAATGGAAAAATAAGTTTCCAGATGATTCAGCCCCGGACTCTTTCCAAACCTTTCCGATCTTTTTAAGATTCGATCTTCTGAAATCGGTATGCCATTCCTCAAACCAGCCTGATATAGGTGATGATAAAGGTTTCCCGTTTGCCTGAACAATTGCAAATCATCCGGAGCATATTGCCTGTAGGGCTGATCTAACGTCAGCGAGACCGTTACACTCCTGCACAGCTTCATCATTTCTTCAACAATCAATAATTCCTGTGGAGTCAAGCTATAAAAACCATCGATATATATATCCGCATTCCTTATATATGAAGACTCTGACATTTTTTCGATCAGCAAAGTGAAATAATCTTCGGAGTCTAAATATTTATTGACCATTTCATCCTCAAAAGCCTGATAGACCAATTCAAGATCATGCAGTTTATCCTGAATGCCGCTGCCGGCCTGTGAGGTTTCAGCCAAATAGTTTTGAATGTCATCAGGTTGGATGCAATACTGCTTGAACTCAGCCAGCATCAGCTCCATCTGTGCAATGAACCCCTGCTTATCAGCAGATCGACTGAACATCTTTAAATCTTCCTTTTTATCATCCATGATCTTCCGTATCAGCATATTAACGCCAACACTGTCCAGATGCAGCCGGCTCATCCCCCCGGTTTCCTGAAGAACGCGCCAAGCAAGCCTGCTAAAACTGAAAACCTGTGTCCGGATCATTCCGGCAAGGCCTGGTGTTTTAATTAATTTATATTCAGATAGAAACGTCATCTGATCAGGAACGAGGTAGATAATTGGATTTCCTTCGGGATCTTCTGCCAATTTAGAGCGGATTTCGTCCAATATATTCGAAGTTTTCCCTGTACCCGATCTTCCCAGTAAAAAACGGAGTGACATCTCTTTTCCCCCTTACAACATAATATCTAGATCCATCATACCAGAAATACTTTCGTCTTTATGACTAGGTTTCTGTTTCCAATTAGATTTACTTTCTATTATTTTACCGTCTCCCTTAAAAAAACACCAATCGTACGTTCGCGTTTCCCCCAAAAGAAAAAGCCCGCATCTTACTCGGGCTTCCACAATCACTCACCTGTAAACTTAAAATTGAAATCATTGACCGGCCAATATCGAACATCCACTTTACCGACAACATTTTCTACCGGTATATAACCAAAGTGGCGGCTGTCAGCACTTTCAAGACGATTATCACCCATGACAAAAAGCTTGCCCTCCGGAACTTTGGTCATATCCGTCAATTCTTTTAATGTAAAATCACCTGTAAAATCCTGTCCTGGGAAACCTTCCTTGAATTTCTCAAGATAAGGCTCATCCACTTTCTTACCATTTACGTAAAGCCAATCATCTTTATAACGAATACGGTCACCTGCAACCCCTATAACCCGCTTAACATAATCTTCTTGTGAATTTGCATGAAAAACAATAATGTCAAAACGGTTGATATCATGAATCTGGTAATTGATTTTATTCACGACAAGTTTATTTCCATCTTCAAGGGTCGGCTGCATCGACTTTCCTTCAACATCATAGCTTGAAAAGAGAAATGTACGGATTAAGATGTAAATAACAAAAGCTATCATCGCTGGTTTTATCCAATCGGATAAAGAATTCTTGTTTGTTTTTTCCATCTAGTTCAACCCCTACTGCATTTATATATTAATTTATTGCCCTTCTTCTCTCTTCATGCTTTTATTTAACCGGACTTCCAGCCTTTTCCCAACATACCATAGGATAAAGATGACGATTCCGATAATGATCGTTCGCACAGGTTTATGAATCAATGATACTAAATCATAACCTACGAAGCTGATCGTAAAAATCATCACCGCCTTCCCTCCAACTACTGCAAGTCCATATTGCAGGGTACTGACTTTTGAAAGTCCTGCCACGATATTAACGATAGCCGAAGGTGTAAAAGGGAAGCAGAGCAATATGAACAAAGGACCGAATCCATGGCTCTCAACCCATACCATCAACCTCTGCACCTGTTTATGTCTTTGCAAAAATCGAAAAAACCTCATTTGACCATATCTTCTAATAATCCAAAAGATCAAAAAGGACCCCGCTACCGCACCAATCCAAGAAAATAAAAACCCCCACCAGAGACCAAATGCCGTTGCATTGGCAAGCACGAACACCACTAAGGGCAAAAAAGGCAAAAAAGCTTCCAGCATCGGCAGTAAGATTCCGGGAATTGGACCGAATGAGCGATATTGCTGAATAAGTGCCGATATATGATCAAGTGTAAACCACTCACGTATAGTATCCAAATCCATAATTATCTCCCTCGACATGCTGCCATCAAAGCAGCATAAACTTATTAAAAACCGTTTATTTTAGATATATCACTTTCCCCCGAAATTGCAAGAATTATTATCCATATATCTTCATACTTTCCCTATCTCCGGAAAACATAATCTTGTTAACGAATATTTCTAGATTTATCAAAACTGCTTGCATAACCACTGAAAATACATTAGGATAAAAACGGAACAAACGTTCTTATTTTTGCGGGATATACATATTAGTATTAAAAACGCGCTATTTAGAAAGGGGCGGTCATGATGACCCGCATTCCAGAAGGTGACCGAAATATGATTGAAAAAGCCATCTACCTCCCTATGGTTATTACAGTCTTAAACCGGGATCTCAAGGTCATCGAAATTAGTCCGTTTAAATTAAAAAGGCCCTATTCGGAGCTGGTGGAACATATTTTAAAAGTGGTTCAAGACGAACTTGCCGAAGTACGGCGCTATTTGCGCAAAGAGAATATTAAAGTTAGTGAAATCAAACGCGATGAATCCTTCACGATGTATTGTTTTTTATATAAAGGATACGAGGAACATCATAATTATTTCAATCCCCGCCTTCGCAACAAAACCGAAGACTTGTTATGTTATTACTTTTTCGAAAAAAAACCCTCAAGGGATTAACGGGTTAAAAGGGAGCCTTCCGGAAGGATACAAATTCCCTTGGATGTAAAAAGGTTGACCATAAAAAAGCATCGCATCTTTCCTGGCATAAAGGTAAGGGAGTCTTTCATGATCAAGATCGATTAGACTCACTTACCTCCATTCCCCCTGTTTGAATATTCCATAACATCATAATTTAATTGGCTAGTTCAAACCAAGGCATAACCTATGTAATCAAGTGCATACTGAATATCCTTTTAACATTTAAGTTTTAAGTCTCTTTAAATGAAAGTTAATTACATGCTCCATGACAAAGGTTGGAGTGGCACCCGTTATGATCGACTCATCATATTGAAGAAAAGGATAGGAAAACAGTCAGCTTCGACAAATCGATGTAAAAGTAACCAATATCATGATCCGCCGCAGAATGTAACACGTATTCATGATTTGCCCTGATTGATTGCCGTCAACCATTCCCTGCATCGAAAGAATGGAAATTCCTTTAGGACGATGGGACGCTTAAAAAGCCCATGTTATCCTTTGTTGGATCAAGCTCTCGCATGTCGGATGAAATGTCTGCCATGGATTTCAGATAGTTAATATCTTCTTCCAAAAATACCTTTTACATTTAACTGCGTTACTTCAAGTTCCCTCGTAATGGCATCCTTCATTAAAAGTTTGCTGTATGCATAGCATCGCCTTTGTTCCTGGTGATTAAACGGCAGAATATCGACGCTGCATCCTTCTGGTATATTACCCTCTTCCCTATTAAAGGAACCGAGGACTGCCAATAGCCCCTTCTCCACTTCTTGTTACACAAGCCGTTTGCACAATTACTGCTCACTGATTAAGGCAACAGTTTCGACGAAATTGTCCTTAACGATTAAAAGGTCTGGCCCGTTTGTTCATTATTAAGCGACATTTAATTTCCATTCATCTATTATAACTATACGTCTAAACTATCATTTTAGTGTCAGTACAACGTTATTAGGAAAGATGTTAATTGCATATACATACCTAGTATTATCTACTAGTAACAACCTCTTTATATTAAATGTATAAAGCAAAAAGAATTTCCAGAAAAACAAAATCATTTGTGAAATACTGAACAAAAGATACATTATCGGTGTCTATTATATTATGTATTATGGAGTCAATCATTAAGGAAACTTATACTCATCCCTAATTTCTTATGATAACCATTCAATATTTTATTTGCATGGTTTAATTTGTAGCCAAAAGGGTTCCTATCTAAATTTTAAACCAAAGTTGCTTGGAACGAAGGGTGCAAACGCGCCGAGAAGGCTCACGGACCGCCCGCGGAAAGCGAGTGCCTCGAGGGTAATCAACGTTTAAATTGTACAATCCTAAAAAACAGAAACAATCCTCTTTAACAAAATATTTTGTTGGTAATCCTAACTTTCTACACAGCCTGCTCCTTGAATATATGCCAACTTCACACTCTTTTCTGAGAGAAATAGATTTTTTATTGATTGATTCTTTAAAATAATGGCATTACATTTTCATTCAAGAGATTAATCATAAATACCCAGGGGCATTTTCCCTAACCATAAATCCAAACAACACCTTCCTTTTTTTACCACAAATTAAAACCGTGTCAATATTCCCATTTTTCCGGTTACACATGGTAAATTATTAACTGGAGGGGAAAAATGAAGAAAATAAATATTCTACTGGTGGCTGTTCTTGTTTTGTCTTTATTCACTGGACTTAAAACAACTGAGGCAGCCTCAAATGTAAAGGTACATTTCATCAACGTTGGACAAGGAGATTCAATCCTGATACAAACCGGTAATGAAAACGTTTTAATCGATGGCGGCGGTAAAGGAAAGGGCGACGAGGTTGTTGCCTACCTAAAAAAACAAAAGGTAAAAACACTTACTGCATTAGTTTCCACTCACCCAGATGCGGATCATGTTGGCGGTCTTGCTCATGTGATTAAATCGCTTAATGTAAAATCTGTGTATGCCCCTAAAGTTTCACATACTACCCAGGCATACAAAGACTTTTTAACGGCTGTCAAGAAGAAGAAGCTTACAATAAAAAAAGCGAAGACGGGCGTGGAAATCAACACTAAAGCAAAGGATAATTCCCTTAAATTCATTGCACCTGTTAAGGACTATGCTAAGTCTGACTTAAATAATTGGAGTGCTGTCCTGTTGCTTAAACACGGCAAAAAAACATTCTTGTTTACAGGTGATGCCGAAGAAAAAGCAGAGAAGGATATGCTGGCTAAAAAACTGGTACCAAGTGTGGATGTACTTAAAGTAGGCCATCATGGTGCAAAAACATCGACAAGTTCAGCTTTCATTAACAAAACAAAACCGAAATATGCTGTAATCAGTGTAGGGAAAAATGGCTATGGGCACCCTACTTCCACTGTTATAAAACGGTTGAATTCAGTGAAAGCCAAAACTTATCGCACAGATAAATCAGGTAACATTATTTTTACTTCTACAGGTCAGAAAATTACTGTAAAGACGGTGAAATAATTGGTACAAGGAATTATTGATCGCTTCGAAGGAAAGATCGCTGTCGTTGAAATCGATGGTGGTGACATGAAGGATTTCCCTAAAAGCGCTCTTCCCAAGGGAGCAAAAGTAGGAGATATGCTGATTATCGATGGTGATACCATCACCATTTCCAAAGAAGGAACTGAAAAATTAAGAAAAGAAATTGACGATTTAATGGATGAATTATTCGAAGATTGATTCCAGGGCCCTTCTTTAATAAGAAGGGCTTGCTTTAAATTTGATTATTCCCGTTTGCATTCTTCTCTGATTTTTCCCCTGAACCCTCTCTTATCGCGGTATATACTTTGAGATTACCTCTGAAGCCTTGACTCCATTAGCATCAGTGAACAGATAAAAGGATTTCCTCTTTGTTTCCTCAATCCTCTGGATCAATTTCGTTTTTAAAAAAGAGGTCCGGTGCAGCTGGTTTTCGAAAGAGCTGCATGACACTGCTATATCGATGGTTTGTCTATTCCTGAATGTGATGGTTGTATGTTTGGAATCCAGGCGCTCATAGGATACCACATGTTCATGTGATAACCAGATGCATTGAGGACGTAACGGAGATGTAGTTGGAAAGAAGAATATCGAACTGGTCGGATCAATCGCGATCGGTGCTTTATGTGTGATGTTTATGAGCTGTTTCGTGCCTTGCTTGCGTCCTTCATAACTTGATCCGAAGAACTCGCAGCTTTTCTTTATTATTTCCATAGGTTTAAACGGGGAGATGAACTCGTCCTCCATTTCAATGATACGGGCATATATTTTACTGCCGTAATTAATTGGCGCAACCATTAGTGTATGTGGCGTGATTTCATATTCCTCGATGATTCCCTGATTGTTTTCCTTCATTTTTAATCCACCTCTTCCTCATTGCTAAACATCGCTATCACTTTCCAAAGCTTATATTCTTAATTGCTTGTACCCTTCCATTCCTGTCCAAGAAGAGTGAAGGGGGATAGTAAATGTATGTTAAATTACTCACTATAATAGCATAGACCTTAAACATATAAAGCAAGTTCACAAAAAATTTGAAATTCTTTTATATAGTGGCTTTTTCGTCATCTAAACGACACATTCTCTATCATAATTTAAATTTTTTAAATTTTCAGTTGATTTTATCCGCTCAAATCCATATAATAATAAAAAGGGTCAGGGGTGGTAACTTTGAAAAATGAAAAATCTTATTCAGAGTCAGTGAAGTCCTTATCAATGAGCGAAATGAAAAACGATGCCGTGGTTCAGGAAATGTTAATTGATATGATTATTCAGGAAGCCGTCCTTACTACCAAAAAGAATCTCCTTGCAAAACAGATCGATGATGCCTTGGATATGAAAAACAAACCTTTATTCTTAAAACTAAGTTCTGAAATGAACGTTTTACTAAAACAATTTGGAAATTAACATTCATGATCAAAAAAGCCTCCCATAATGTCGGGAGGCTTTTTTTCATTATCATCACTCTTTATGAAACATACCCATGACCTCAGCAGTTTCGGTTATATTAACAAAAGCATTCGGATCCACTTCTTTTATCATCGTTTTTACATCGGTTAACTGATAACGTGTAATGACTGTCATCATTACTTTGCTCTTTTCTCCTGAATATGCACCTTCACCATCCATAACTGTAATTCCACGATATAGGTTGGTCAGGAGCTTCGTTTTCATTTCGTCACTCTTTTTGGTAACGATCATCAATGTTAATTTAATGTGATTGGAATGGATCGTATCGATCACCTTTCCTGCTGCATAAATGGAAATCAACGTATATAATGCGGCATCCCAACCGAAGATGAAGCCTGAGATTACCACCACAACAGCATTCATCACCGAAAGCAATGTACCAAGCGGAAAGTCGCTCTTCTTAGCCAATAGCATGGCAATGATATCAAAGCCGCCAGAAGACCCCGAAGCGCGAAAGACGATGCCTATACCGATTCCCGATATGATTCCGCCAAATAAAGAAGACAAAATCGGTTCAGTGGAAATACCGTGAACTGGAATGAGGTATAAACTGATGGAAATCACGACAACTGATAATATCGTATAGGTGATAAAGCGTCTCCCTAATTTCAGGTAACCAAGAATCAGCAATGGCAGGTTCATCAGAAAATTCAATATCCCTGTGTTGACTGGGGTGATGATTCCGAACATGATCGCAAGTCCACTAAGTCCGCTGCTTAAAATTAAATGTGGTATCAAAAATAAGTTGTAGGCCACTGCCACAAGCACTGAGCCTACAGTGATCAAAAGTACATTATACATATCCGATCTCCTTAAAACGAACTGGGAATTTAATTTATTATAGTAGAGAACCTAAGATTTTTTAAAATAATAGTTTTTTCTGAAAACGACTACAAACTTCCACTTTCCGAAGGAAAAAAGCCAGCTGGTTTTCAGCTGGCTTTCACTCACCCTTTGTATCTGCATTTTCAACCGTTGAAATCCGTTCGAGCATGGTCGGATGGGAATACCGCAGCCATTTAACCAGGAATGGCGGGTTGACCTGACTCAAACCCGACCTCGTGAGTTCCTGGAAAGTCGTGATTGCTGATTCTTTGTCCCCGGTCATTTCAATGGCATAACGGTCAGCCCTTGTTTCCTGATATCTGGAAACATAATTGGACAGCGGACTCGAAGCAAAGAGCAGCACAGACGTTATCAAGAGAAATAACGGAAGAGATGATATGCTGTCAACCGAACGGACCTTTAACTGATGGCCCCAGCGACCAATAATAAAGTTCATGATTTTCGAAGTCAGCCACAAACCGATTAATGTCAGTCCTAAATAACCTGCAATCCCTATATAAATGTGCTTTTCCACATAATGAGCCATTTCATGTGCCATGATAAAAAGGATTTCATCTTCCTTCAGTTTGTTCAGGGTCGTATCCCAAAGAACTATTCTTGAGTTGGAACCTATGCCGGTAACATATGCATTCAAGGCATTTGTCTTTTCCGCCATATTTACTTCATACACGTGTTCAGCCGGGATCTCAGCCTGTGAGGCTAGTGCCAATATTTCCGTTTCCAGCTCTTTATTTTTGAGAGGATAGAATTCATTGTACAGCGGATCAATCAATACAGGCTGAACGAACATCAGGAACAAGGAAAAAGGAATGGACAACATCCAAGCATAGAGCCACCACTTCTTCACACTTTTTTTCATTAACCAATATAAAACGGAAACGATGATGAACATCATCCCAAAATTCACCCAAAATTCGATGACTCCATCCTTCATCCACGAGGTGAAACTTTGTGTACTTATGTGGTAACTCTTGCTCATCCGATATCCAATGAAACTGATTGGAAATAGAGCCAGGTATGAAATAACGGAAAGCCAGAATAAGTAAATGCCCGTTCTGATCGCTTTCCGTCTCGAGACTGCCATTGACGATTTTTCAAATGCCTTTGAAAAACCGAATAATAATATGAAGAAATACAGAAGCCATTCATATGGCGTCGATACGAAAAAAATAAAATTCCGCAGTCCTGAATACTCTTCACTAAGCTTTAGTTCCCTTGCATTCAGGAATGTTGCAGGATCTGCTGCCGTTCCACGCAAAGCTTCGGGAATGGTCGTATCCGCTCCATAAAAAATATACCAATACATCGCTGCTGCATAAAGGATATATAGTATAATCGCTCTTCCAGCCCATTTTCTAACCATGATGCCCCTCCTTAAAACGAATCTCCCTCTTAATAGTTTAATCCAAAATGGACAGGTTAGAACCGGATTTCCCTTATTATTCACTTCTTACAGTTCCCATCATTTTGTTGAATATTTCACAGAATACTCCATCAGTCAAACATGCACTTCCGGGATGGGAGTTTTAAGGCAACGACGAATTTATTCTTTTGCCTATTTGCTAAGATGAAATCGTTTCATCAAAGGATTTTAAATGTGAATTTGATTTATAATGAATGAGACCGATTAACGGAACGGCGGGCATGATTGGTCATCCCTTCATCCCGCTATTTTGCAAACCATACAAAAGTGCCATAAGCTCCGGTCGATTATTAACATTCAGTTTTTTGTAAATACGGCTTATATAGTTTTTTACCGTGCCGATCGATAGAAAAAGTTTTTTGGAAATTTGCTGATTCGTTTCGCCTTGGGTTAGCAGGATAAGCAGTTCATGCTCGCGTTTAGAAAAAGCCCCCAATTTTCCGATTGCCTTTTCCAAAGTTACTGGTGATCTTTCAACATCCCGCTCCAGCCTTTTCATTAAAATTGATTTGAATGAGGCAGGATAAACGATCTGACCGTTGGCACATTGACGGATTGCCGACAACACTTGTTTCATTCCGCCATCCTGTAACACATAACCTGCTGCACCATGGCCTATTGCTTCAATAAGATAGTTATTTTCTGAATAGTCAGTAAAAACGACCAAAGGAGTGGATGGGTGTTTTTCCTTAAGGACTTGCATGACTTCTTGTCCATACTTCCCTGATGAGCGGGCATCAATAAGAATGACATCTGGTATGACTGATGTATGATCAGAATCAAGAAGGTCCATTTCATTTCCAGTCATCCCCATGACCTTAATGTCACCTTCTTGTTCGATGATTCCCTCAATTCCTCCCTGACCACCATATATCATTAGCTTAATCGGCTTCATAACCTCACCTGTTACTTTTTTTATTTGTTATTAATCCGATAGTTTTTTATAATTGTTCACCATGAAATAGTTCTAATGGTCTATATTTTACATCATTAATTCACCTGTTAACAAATTTAAACTGTAAAAATACTTTTAATAATTGTGTTCCTCCTGACAATAAAAAAGGCTATCAACCCGTTTGACTTCAGGATGATAGCCTTTTTCTTTGTTCCTCATCTATGAGCGTATCAAGTTTCATGATGCTATCCTTTGCCCGGGGAAAATCAATTTTGCGATAATGGTGTTTTCCGCCTTCTTCTTCATCTTTTTCGTCGGCCCATTTGACGACTTGCTGAAGCGGTGTACGAATAATATCATTCGAAGGTAAGAACGAATCGGTATGAAATAAAATGGCGAGGGAAATGGTCTTTGCCTTGATCGGGTTTTCTCCCAAGCGGATTAACAGTTTATGTGCTCGTTCGGCACCTTTGATGGGGTGAATATCATTTTGTTTATAAAGATCATAATCCCATTTACCATTGCGATACCAGGTGAAATGACCCATATCATGCAATAGCCCGGCTTTAGCGGCAATATCAGGGTCGACATTATATTCATTTGCTAAGTGAAACGCATGGTATGCTACCGCAATCGCATGTGCCAGACCTGAACGGTTCAAGTATTTTTGAGCAATGGGATGTGTAAAAATATCCAAAAGTTTTACATCTCTCATCTAACCCCTCCTTACAATATTGTGGAAATTTTTAATGACAATCATAACTCTTTTCGAAACAAGAATCAAGGTTTTAAGATTCTTCAATATATTTTATGCAACCTCATACACTTTGGTTGTACAAAAAAGGACCATTGCCGGTTATAGGCAATGATCCTCATGATCAATGTAATTCAGCTTTGCAGTACATGGTTTTTCAAGGAACGTCGTAAAATTTTACCAGTCGCGTTTTTTGGAAGTTCATCCAAAAACTCAATTTTTGCCGGCACCTTATATTTGGCCAGGTGTTCCATGCAATGGGCAAGCAGCTCTTCCTCGGTCAATGCATTGTTTTTCTTTACCACAAAGCATTTAACCACTTCCCCCTGATTGGGATCGGGAACGCCAATGGCTGCTGCCTCAACTACTTCAGGATGGACATACAAAACCTCCTCCACTTCACGTGGATAGACATTATAGCCACCGACGATGATAAGCTCCTTTTTACGATCTACAATGAAAAAGTAGCCTTCATCATCCATCCTGGCTAAATCGCCTGTATATAACCAGCCATTTTTCAAGACAGCGGCTGATTCTTCAGGCATTTTATAATAACCTTTCATTACATTCGGACCCCTGACAATCAATTCTCCTACACCATTGATCGGCACTTCTTCTCCAAGCTCATTGACCACTTTGTTTTCCACCCTAAGGATGGATGTACCGATGGAACCCGCCTTCCTTGGACGGTCCAAAGGATTGAAGCAGGTAACAGGGGAAGCTTCGGATAAGCCATATCCTTCTGAAACCCTAACATTAAATTTCCGCTCGAATGATTCAAGCAGGGACACTGGCATGGCAGATCCGCCAGATATGCATATCCGCAAAGACTTCAAAGCATCCTCTTTCGCATCTGGATATTGAAAAAGAAAGTTATACATCGTAGGCACGCCAGCAAAAACGGTTGCATCATATTTTTTGATTTGCCTGAATATTTCCTTTGGACTGAATTGCGGGACAATTAAAAGCGTACCTCCGCTTATCAACGGGGCATTCACAACTACCGTTAAACTGAAAACATGGAACATTGGCAATGTCGTAATGACACGGTCACTTTCTGTGATATTTAAATATTCACCAATATCATGTGCATTGGAGTAGATATTGGTATGTGTGAGCATGGCCCCCTTTGGTTTCCCCGTTGTCCCGGAAGTATAAAGTATGATTGCCGTATCTTCAGGATCCAGTTCAGGACCTTTAAAGCCTTCATCCCCCGATTCGACCATTTTTGTAAACGATTTCATTTTATTGCAGATGTTAAATTCGCTACTATCCCCACTATGCGGCTGCGTTTCACAAATTACATATTGTTCTACGCTTGAAAGGATAGGGTTCATTTTCTCCAGTAAGGGTAAAAGCTTATCTAATGCCACAACAACCTTTACATCGCCATTATTCAGGATATAACCAATCTCGTCAGGTGTGTATATTGGATTGACGGGAATTACGGTCGCCCCTGCTCGCATAGCTCCATACAATGAAATGATGAAATGTGGAGAGTTGCCTAATAACAGCGCAATGTTATCACCTTTTGAAACACCAAGCCTATGTAATTCGTCCGCGAACTTCGTAACGGCTTTATCCAATTCCCCATATGAAGTGGATTGATCCAAAAAGTAATATGCTGGCTTATCCGCCTTTTTTAAAGCCATTTGATGAAGCTGTTCAGATAAATTCATCTTTCTCCCTCCCCTGCAAATAGCATGAATGAATGGTCATTCATTTTTATGGTGAACTAAATACATTTTTATTATATTAAAAGAATGCGATCACAGCAACCATTTTATCCATATTCAAGCAATTACTGTCATTATTAGTCACAAAAGCCGTCCTAAAAAGGCGGGACGGCTTTCAGGCTTAATATATTAAAGCCAATATTTCTTCTTTTGTTACATTGCCAAAATAATGACGAACATCGATCTCATCCAGTACTCTGCTGATTGCTTCCTTTTCATAGCGTGTTCCAGTAAGCTTTCGTTCAATATCCGCGACCTCTCCAACCCCGAAGAAATCACCGTAGATCTTGCAGTTTTCAATGATTCCCCTGTTCACTTCAAGGCGGATATCAACAGATCCCACAGGAAATCTATGTGAGTTTTGCAAGTTGAATTTAGGTGATTTTCCGTAATTCCACTCCCAATTTTGATACCTATCTTCCGAGATTTCGTGAATTTTCTCCCAATCCGTTTCTGTTAAAACATACTCTGTAACCTTTCCGGTTTCTTTGAAAATATTTTGCAGAAGGAATGAACGGAATTCTTCAACAGACATCGGTTCTTTTAGAAAATCGGCGATATTACCGACACGGCTTCTTATCGATTTAATCCCTTTGGACTCGATTTTATCTTTTTTCACTTTTAAAGCGGATACAATGTGATCCATTTCTGATTGAAACAGCAATGTTCCATGACTGAACATTCTGCCCTTCGTTGAAAACATCGCGTTTCCCGAAATTTTCTTTCCTTCAGCCAGAATATCGTTACGACCGCTCAATTCAGCATGTATTCCTAGTTTCTCGAGCGTTTCCACGACAGGCTGGGTGAATTTCTTGAAGTTATGGAAACTGTTCCCATCGTCTTTCGTAATAAAACTGAAATTGAGATTCCCTAGGTCATGATAAACCGCTCCACCTCCGGAAAGGCGGCGAACAACTGTAATGCCCTTTTCATCTACATAATCGGAATTGATTTCTTCGATCGTATTTTGATTTCTGCCTATGATGATTGAAGGTCGATTAATGTAAAATAAAAGATATGTTTCATCTATGTTTAAATGTTTAAGCGCATATTCTTCGATGGCCAGGTTAATTCTTGGATCTGTAATTCCCTTATTATCAATAAAAAGCACAGTTGTTCCTCCTTGCAGACTTCATATCACTGATGTTTCATTTAAAGTTGGAACTCGAGATTGGTTTTGGCTACAGCTATTTCCCTTTTAAATACCTCGGATGCTTCTTTTTTCAGTTGATCAAGATTCCCATAATGAGGGAGGTGAGTTAACAGCAACAGCTGGACGTCAGCCTTTTCCGCCAGCAGGCCCGCTTCCCTTGCCGTCATATGCCCCGCCTTTGAACCATCCATATCACTGTAAAAGTTACTTTCACATAATAAAACATTTGCGTCTTTAGCGAAATCTGCAAGCTCATCCATATATGAACTGTCACCTGTGTAAACTATCGAATGATTTTCAGCTTCGATCCTCATTGCAAAGCAAGGGACTGGATGTTTTGTTTTCATGAACGTAAATTTACACGGTCCAATGGTTAAGGGGTGATCAGCAGAGATGGCTATCCCCTTTGTCACGTCTTTGTATGTTAACTTACCAAATTCGACTTCGTCCAAATCATGACCATATATAGGAATCGTCCTTTTTTCGCTGCCCAATATCTGTTGTATGAACGCAGCGTGCTGCAGGACACCAATATCCGCTACATGATCAGGATGATAGTGGGATAATACAACTGCACCAAGATCCTCCGGCTTCATATGGTTTTGAAGCTGTGATAGGACACCGCTGCCACAATCAAGCAGAATGCGAAAATCTTCATATTCAAGCAAATAGCCGGAACTTGCCTCATTTTTAGCTGGATAACCGCCCCAGCACCCAATTACGGTGATTTTCATTCTTAGGCACTCCTTTTTTTCTCTCAATGACTTCCCCATTAATATAAACTATTCTTGCCCTTATTTCACCTTTTTTACTTATGTTATAAAACATTCATTGACATCTCAAATCTGTTATAATACAATAAAACCATAGAAAAGCGAATAATAAAAAATTCAGGAGATGATGTTCATGATTCAAAGTAGCGTTGAGTTCTTTAAAAATCTGCCACCGAAACAATGCACGGAATGCGGAAAAAAAATTGAAGAACAGCACGAATGTTATGGAAACCACTGTGATCATTGCCTTTCTGGAGAGTAGTAGTCTTTATGTTTCACCATCCTATCCCAAATAGCAGGATGAATTCATAGATGTTTCGGTTTCGCAGCTGAAAAAAAAACCAATAAAAGAAGAGATACCGATGATCGGCATCTCTTCTTTTATTGGGGTTCATTGCCTTTCAGCAAAAAAATAGATTGATTACGTAACGGATAATCCTTTGAACAAATATATTTTAAATAGTTCAGCAATTTCCTCTTTCTCTAATGGGGCATGGTTCCTTTCCCAATCAAAGATCAGGGCAAGGTACATCTTTAGCATCAGGAAAGCTGTTATCTCCGGATCGCAAGGTTGTATATGGCCCTTATCAATCGCTATTTTTAGTTTTTCCTTAATGTAGGATACAATGGCTTCTTCCATTTCATTAACCATTTCCTGAACGGCCGGCGTACCAATTTCCCGCTCTTCCTGAAGAAGTTTTAATGATAATTGATGTTCCTGCCTGAACTCCAGAATTCGATAAACGGCCCGATGCAGGTTTTCAAAAAAGGAGAGTTGGTCATCCAAAGATTGTTCCGCCTCATATTTCATTTCCTCTATCATCCGCTGAACGATTTCTTTAAACAGCTCTTCTTTATTTTTATAAAAGGTATAAATGGTCCCTTTTCCCACATTGGCAATTTTAGCGACTTGATCCATCGTCGTTGCCTTATAGCCAAAAAGTGAAAACGACTTGGTCGCAGCTTCCAAAATTAATTTTTTACGATCAACAGACATTTCCCACCTCAATTCTGACCAGACGGACAAAACAGTCATTATGTTCAACGATATCATACCAAAAATTTTCAGTTTTTTCAATTATATTTTCAATTCCCAAGAGAAACAATGGCCATCCCCGTTACTGGACAGCCACTTTTCGAAAATACATATTTATTTAAATCTGCAAGGCCAAAGGCAGCGTCGCTTTCCAGTGAATAACATAACTTCAAATGAAAATATGTATAGCACATAGCAAGCATGGTTAAACTAATTTTCCCCTATTGACTGATCATTTTTCCTGTAATCTGTTTAAAATGATCGTGGCCAAAGCATCGATGAATTCAGGTTTAACATTGGGCATATCCGGCCTATAGTAGCCTGCGCCAATCTCTTCCGTCACAACCTTACATTCATAATCGTTATCATAGAGGACTTCAAGGTGCTCGGCAACAAAGCCGACAGGAATATATATGAAAGCTTTATAACCTTTTGCTTGATGAAGATCTCTGGTTAAATCCTGTACATCGGGTCCCAACCATGGTTCAGGAGTTTGTCCAGCGCTTTGCCAGCCTACTGCATAATTGCTAACCCCTGCGCCTTCAGCGATCATGTCTGCCGTTTCTTTCAGTTGATTTGGATACGGATCTCCCGATTGCAAGATTTTTTCCGGGAGGCTATGTGCCGACACAATTAAAGCGAAATTATCGCGTTCTTCCGAGGTCATTTTCCCAATCACTTCTTTTACCTGGTCTACCCAATATTGGATGAATTTTGGCTCATCATACCAGCTTTCAACGGAAGTGATGGTCAGATCCCCCAATTTAGCGGCTTCATCCTGGGCACGTCCATTATAAGACTTCACGCTGAATGTTGAAAAGTGCGGTGCCAATACGATACTGACCGCTTCTTTGATTCCATCTTCATGCATTTGTTTCACTGCGTCTTCAACAAAAGGTTCAATATGCTTCAGGCCAAGATATGCCTTGAATTCAACTTCCTCCTGAACGGAATTCAATTTCTTTTCAAGCGCTTCAGCTTGTCCTGCCGTTATTTTTGCAAGCGGGGATAATCCACCGATCGCTTCATATCTGCCCTTTAGGTCGGCAATCAATTCGTCGCTTGGCCGTCTCCCATGACGAATATGTGTATAATACCTTTCAATATCCTCTTCAGTGTATGGAGTACCATAAGCCATGACTAAAAGGCCCATTTTTTTTCTTGACATGAAGTTACACCTCTTTTAAAGATTTCGTTCTTTTATTGTGCATCCAATTAAGGAGTTTTAGCAAATGGTTCGCTCACCTTACTTCATTTTTGATGAATATTCATGAATGAAAGCGGTCAGCCTCTTCAGTGTTTCCGGATTTACGGAAGGGAAAACCCCATGACCAAGGTTAAAGATGTAGCCGTCCTGCTCCATGCCCTGATCGAGAATCCTTTTCGTCCGTTCTTCTATAACATCCCATGATGATAATAGCAGGGCAGGATCTAGATTACCTTGTACCGTTTTCTGGATTCCCATTTGTCTTGCTTCTGTAATTGGCAGTCTCCAATCAAGCCCGACTACATCAATCGGAAGATCATTCCACTCAAGTGCCAAGTGACTTGCGCCGACCCCGAACATGATTAGCGGTACATTTTCTTCACGCAATGATGAAAAGATACGAGTCATGATCGGCTTGATGAATACACGGTAATCTTCAACATTCAAAGCACCCACCCAGGAATCAAAGATTTGGATGGCTTTAACGCCGGCTTTGATTTGCGACTTGACATAGATGATGATCATATCCGCTAACTTATCCATTAATGCAAACCAGGCCTTTGGCTCGGAATACATGAAAGCTTTCGTCTTATTGTAGTTTTTGGAGGGGCCGCCTTCAATCATGTATGAAGCAATGGTGAAAGGAGCCCCTGAGAAACCGATCAAAGGAACGGACAATTGCTCCGTGGTCAATAATTTAATCGTGTCCAACACATATGGGATGTCTTTCTCTGGGTTCAATTCACCTAATTTTTCAACATCTGTCACCGATTGGATCGGATTGGCTATGACTGGACCGATTCCGGACTTAATCTCAACATCGACACCAATCGCTGGTAGCGGTGTCATTATATCTTTATATAAAATCGCAGCGTCTACATCATATTGCTCAACTGGCAATCTAGTTACAAAAGCGCATAATTCCGGCTGATGAGTAATTTCAAAAAGTGAGTACTTCTCTTTCAATTTTCGGTATTCCGGCTGTGAACGGCCAGCCTGACGCATATACCAAACAGGCACATGATCCGTTTTCTCTCCTCTTGCAGCTTTTAAAAATGTATCATTCGTAATTTCCTTAGACATTAATATCCACCTTTCAAGCAATCACGTTTCTATTTTTATTCATTACCTACATAGAATATCAGAAGGATGTTGAATTTCAAATCGAATCTCCTTAAACTATAGCTTTTTCTATAATATATTTGTCAAAAAATCGACTTTTATATATGTATCTTACCGGTTTGCCAGCTTAATGGTTAGTTTGGAAATGGTAAAAGCTCTATTCATTGGGTAAAATGGGTATACAGGTACTATATAGAAATTGGAGGGGAATTTATGAATGTATTCATCACTTCAGGTACTTATGATTTTTTGAAATTAAAAAAAGATAAACACCCGAATGAAAAAATATTACTTATGCAGAATGCTCAAAACACAGTCCTTTTACATGAAACTACAGGTAAAACGCTCTTCAGCTCGCCACGAAAATATGAGGTAGTCGATGGGAAGGGAACTCTTCAAGATCATGGATATGTGGTCATGAACAATATCCCTGTCAGTGAGGAAGGACGGCCGGTATTTGAACACCGTTTTAAAAACAGGGCCGGATTCATTGAAAATGAACCAGGCTTCGTTGCCCTTCGTATCCTGCGTCCAATCAACTCTGAAACATATGTAATCTTAACGATTTGGGAAAAACAATCGGACTTTATGAACTGGAAGAAATCCAGTTCATTCCAGCAGGCGCATAACAGTGACTCCAAACCTCCTGTTACGAATTCCAGCCAGAAGTTGTTTTCAGGTGAAGCCTTTGTAACGCAGTATACATTGGTGAAAGATTCTGAGGAATAGACTATTTAATGCTTAATAAGAGGCCCATCCTAAAGGATGGGCCCCTTCATAGTAATGCAGAACGTTATTTGGACGCTAAAAGTCATATAACCCTATAACAATCCGACAAATTCCTTCTTTATTTCCGGGGAAATGCAACCGATATTTACAAATATTTCATCAGAATCCTTTATTCAAAGTATCTAGATCCCAGGAATTTATACAATTTAAACAAGATTAAACTATATGCCGTCCCTAATGCAAAACCTGCCAAGATATCAGTTGGAAAGTGAACTTTCATAATGATCCTGCTGACACCGATCAGGAGGACCAGACAAACGAAACCAATTCCCATTGCCCATTTCAATGAGTTTCCTTTAATTTCATTCATGATTATATAAGCTACCAAACTGAAGAAAATAATGCCCACATTGCGTGGCCACTTGGAAAACTGAAGCCAGCGGTCTCCATTAAATGATTTTCAGGGCGCACTCTTTTAACATAATTTTTTATCCACCCGTTTAACATCACCCTCAGCAATTCCGATAGAGAAGACGGCCATGTTCCAATAGTCCTTCTTCATTATCCACAAATATAGAACACATAATATGCTTCCAAAACCAATGAACTTGGATTTCCCAAGATAGGTAATGGACTTGTGAGCGAAAAAGTATTTTCCCCTACGGAAAAAACTACCGTAATATATGTATCGAACGCTAAAGCCTCCTCCCTTTGGACTTCATGCACCAAAAAAAAGAATAGCAACACGCAAAGCAAAACCAAAGCAATCCAGAAATATTTAATCATTATATATCTCTCCTGAAGGTATTTAATACACTTTGGATCATTCAGAATATGATATACTACTTACAATTAATCCAATCATTGGGAGGTGCAAAATGATACAGCGATTACACGATCTTCTGGATGGTTCATATGAAGAAATGGTTTCCATCAGGCGTTATCTTCATCAACACCCCGAGCTTTCTTTTCAAGAAACCCAAACGGCGGCCTTCATCGCTGGATATTATGAAAAACTTGGAATCGAACACCGGACGAATGTAGGCGGTAATGGTGTTATCGCCAAGGTCACAGGCAGTAAGCCTGGTAAAACCGTAGCATTGCGCGCTGATTTCGACGCCTTACCCATTCAAGATGAAAAAGAAGTTCACTATAAATCTTCCGTACCCGGGGTCATGCATGCGTGTGGACACGATGGCCATACAGCGACACTCCTTGTCCTTGCTAAAAACCTGAATGAGCTGAAGGATGAGCTCGAAGGTGAATATATATTTATCCACCAGCATGCTGAAGAATATGCTCCAGGGGGTGCCAAACCGATGATTGAGGCTGGCTGCCTTGATGGAGTGGATGTAATTTTCGGCACCCATTTATGGGCAACGGCCCCAACCGGAACAGTCCAATACGCTTATGGACCCCTTATGGCCGCTGCTGACCGTTTTGAAATCACCATTCAAGGGCAAGGCGGGCATGGAGCCCAGCCGCATAAAACCCGTGATGCAATCTTAGTCGGCTCTCAGCTCGTCATGGCCCTGCAGCAAATCGTAAGCCGCCGCCTAAACCCAATAGATTCGGCAGTCATTACCGTCGGATCCTTTGTAGCAGATAATGCCTTTAACGTCATTGCAGATAAGGCTAAAATAATCGGGACCGTCCGCACATTCAAGGAAGATGTCCGTTCATTCATTAACGAAGAAATGGAGCGGATTGTTAAAGGAACCTGCATAGCTGCGGACTGTACCTATGAATATCAATACTTTCAAGGCTATCCAGCAGTTATTCCACATGTCGAGGAAACTAAATTCCTCATCGAAAGTACTAAGTCAGTCAAGGAAGTTTTGGTTACAGAGGAAATTGACCCGGATATGACAGGTGAAGATTTTTCTTATTATTTACAAAATGTAAAAGGTACATTCTTCTTTACGGGAGCCAGGCCGAAAAATGAACATACATATCCACATCATCATCCTTTGTTTGACATTGATGAAAATGCGATGCTCATTGCAGCCAAAATATTAGGCACTGCAGCGGTGACCTATCACAATAAAAAACAATCATCCCAAATGGTTAATGAATCTTTATTGCGGTAATAGTGAAGGGACGGGTTATCCCCGTCCCTTACTGTTTAAGAAGTCTGATTCGGTAACAATGGACAGCCGTTTCCCCAAGATGTTCCAACAAATGATGGTTGGCATATCCACCGACAGCTGCCCCAATACCTGGAACGAGCTGGAACATTTTGATGACATCTATGTGATCGCGATATTCCTGCTGAAATTCTTGCCAGTCTATTTCCGGCCATTTCCCTGAATCCCATTCCTCTATTACCCGTAATGTTTCAAATTTCTTCTCCTCGCTTGAAAATGCCATCTGGAAGATATGGAGAATGAATAAACGTTCCTCATATTTATTTGGATCGAAACCGTATATACGGGATAGTTCGAATAATAATTTCATCTTGATGCTAAGCAGTAATGGGAAATCAGCCAATCCAATTAAAAGCCCTGCCGCTCCGGTTCCCACACCTTCTATAACGGCCGTTTTCCGATATGCCGTTACAGTTTCCGCAACCCACTCTTCTTTTTGCTGCAAGGTTAGTAGCACTACATTTTTTTCTTTAGACATATATTTAGAACCTGATAATACGGCCTCTATCATCCCTTTAATACTATCAGTAATTACTTTGTGCACTCGGTCTGGAATATAACCATTCAATTTGATTTGCGCCTTTTTGGACATCCGCTCAAGCCTGCCGGGTTTCTTGGCTACTTTCTTTTTCCATGATACTAGTTCAGATAATGCCTTTTGTTCATATTCATCCATCATTCAACACCTCCGTTAAATATGTATATACCCCCTATGAGGCTTTTAGTTTCAATTTTCACTTCTTAAAAGAATTAAATAACTAAAACGTTTTTTGGGGGTTGTAAAAGTATCCAATGTTGTTTTCCACTCCAGACTGGTCCATTTCGAACCAAATTTTAGAATAGGTGATCCTTGATATTTTTACTGTCATCCTTAACGGATGGAAGAAATTTGCGGAACCCTGCCGAAAAACTGGCTAGCCGGGCCCCCACAGACGCTTGCGTCGAGGAGGCTTGGCAGACCGTCGGCGGAAAGGGAGCGGATTTCTATCAACTGAAACCTTAATAAAGAAAAAGCTGATTTTATGAAAAATCAGCTTCTGCTTAAAAGTTTTTTATTTTCTTTGTTGCATAAATTTTAAAACCGAATATGAAAACAAGCCCCATTGCCAAGGCGGCTAAAGCGGACATCCATTCCCCTTTCACTAGCAGGACCAAACTGAAGACAAGGTCCTCAAATAATAGGAAATAGGAAATTAGTTTTATTACTGCAGATTCTCTCATTTTTGCTGGCAATGGATACAATGAGACCCATACTTTCCACTCATGTGCCTTCCAAACCGGCAGCAGTTGCAGGGCTGTCATGAATAAGAACATGAACGTAACAATCAAATGTGCAAATATGTTAGTGAATACACTTAAAATCACGGATCCCATGATCGTTAAACGAAAACAAAGTCCCACATAATCATTGGATCGCAGAAGGGTACGGGCGTAAAGATAGGTATAAGTTGACTTATCACCATACGGAATGAGTGCTAATAGCCAGTCCATCCATTTCCTTCTCGCTACCTTCCCTTTTAAATGAGGAACATCAGTAAACATGTTCGCTATTCGATAGAAGGAATTCATCCGTTTGTTTTCCAGTTCCACCAGCCGTTCCCACTTTAACACGAAACCTTTAGTCGCGCTTCGGTAATACATGTAAAGTGCTAACAATAATAAGAAGGTTATAAGTGCAAACAGTATATTTGCCCTTGAACAGATGAAATAAAGAATCACGCCATTAAGTAAAAAGCGGATGAGAGAGTCCCAATGGCTCACTGATGTATCCTGATATTTCAATACCAGCCAGCGCATGGTCAAATTCAAAAACTTCAAAATAAGCAAAACGGCCAGGATGATTCCAAGGTCCTTACCTCCTGCACCCGTAACCTTCGCATACATCGGTATCGATGCAATCAGGACAACCAGAAGAATAAAGCCCTGCATGACCCAGCTTAATATCAATGAATTCTTGAAATAACTTCTCAACTTCGTTTCAAGCGGAAGCAGGAATACCGTATCGGGTTCTTTCAAGAAAGTATTTATCGGGCTTCTGGTTACAATGATCGATAAAACAAAGGCCATGATCAATGCAGCAGGAAAATCATTGTTTAACGTCTTCACCCAATCACTGTAATAATAAGCCAACCCACCCAGAACCAAAACCATGACAAAAACAAGATGGCCATTAAAAATATAACGAAGATATTTTTGCGTTTCATTTATATAGCCTAAATATCTTTCCTTCCAGAGATTTTGACTATTCATGACCGATTTCTTCTTTCGTCAATTGGATATATAAATCGTCCAGAGTTGCCCCTGGCATGGAAAATTGTTCACGAAGCTGCTCAAGATTGCCTTTCGCCCGAATCTCTCCATTATGCAGTATGATGAAAGAATCACAATACCTCTCGGCTGTCGCCAGAATGTGTGTAGACATTAAAATTCCCGCTCCGCTCTCTTTCATCTTCCTCATCAAATCAAGCAGGGATTGAATGCCTAGTGGATCAAGACCTACGAAGGGTTCATCGACGATATATAAAGACGGCTGTACTAAAAAGGCGCACATTATCATGACCTTTTGCTTCATTCCCTTTGAAAAATGGGCCGGGAACCATTTAAGCCTTTTCTCCATATGGAATTCCTTTAACAGAACGTCCATCCTTTCTTTAAATGTGGCTTCCGCCAAACCATGTGCCATGGCTGTAAGCTTTAAATGCTCCTCAAGTGTAAGCTCATCATACAAAATGGGCGTTTCTGGAACATAAGTGAATTGTTTTCGATATGTATCCGGGTCCTGAGCTAGTGTTTTACCATGAATCGAGACGCTTCCGCCTTTCGGCTCCATTAGTCCGATGATATGTTTAATCGTCGTACTTTTCCCAGCCCCGTTAAGCCCAATTAACCCAACCAGCTCATTTGGCTGAATGTCAAAACTTATTCCTTTTAAAACGGGCGTTTTCGTGTATCCGCCCACTAACTGCTTTATTTCCAATAAGGACATATAAACGATCCTTTCTATATAGAGGTTCTTATTTCCATTTTATCAAATTCTCCTGCTTTTATATAGTCGAGTGTTCCGGAACAAAATTTCCATAAATAACTAATTATATTTTTCCTGCTTGATGGCCATCATAATTAAGGAAGAAGGGGTTATTCATTACGTGTGATTCACATCATAATGTAAATGAGGTGTCAGTTAAAGACGTATTATACTGAAATACCCATTAGGTTTATTACAAATGATTTACATCATATTGTAAATGAGGTGTCAGTTAAAGACGTATAAACTGAATTAAACCAGAAGCTTCATAACAAAAATCGTTTCGAGCAAGGAGATGGTTCTCTTGCACGTAAAAGCAGAAAAATCATTCAATAATTATCAATTATGCTTTAAAAGTTGATGAAACTTTAAAGATATAGGAGATGGTTGCTTTGAATGGAAAATCTCTATTTAGATAATAACCATATTTTACTACAATGTAGATGAGGTGTTTGTCGCAGAGAATTTATGCTAATGCGAATTTTGAAGCAAAACCCCCTTTTTCGACAGGCAGGGTGCAACTTAATGTTGCATCCTGTTTTTATATTTTTCCTTTTCTCAACGATTCAAGCTATGGTACGATTAACCAAATACATTAACTTTTAAAGGAGCGTTATTCATGAGTGATTGCATTTTTTGCAAAATAATCGATGGGGAAATTCCAAGTAGTAAAGTTTTCGAAAATGAACATGTTTTGGCCTTTCTCGATATCAGTCAAGTAACGAAAGGCCATACGCTGGTAATACCTAAAGTACATAAGGAAAATCTTTATGAGTTGACACCAGAGATTGCCAAGAACCTTTTTGAAGTGGTGCCGGAAATTGCCCGCGCCATGAAGCAGGAATTCCAACCTGTAGGCCTGAACCTTTTAAATAATAACGGTGAAGCTGCAGGGCAGTCCGTTTTCCATTTTCATATGCATTTAATTCCTCGGCATGGGGAAGGTGACGGCTTTGGTGCAGTTTGGAAAACAAATACCAGCGACTATACACCGGATGACCTGAAACAAATCGCTGACTCCATTGCACAGCATATACAATGAGACTGCAATAGCCTGTTAAGAAGGTTTCTTTCTCCTTTCGTTGCTTGAAAAAATGATCCCGAGTTGGTCCTCACTTTAAAGTGCAGGACCTTTTTACTTTGGTCTATCATTAAAAAACGGATTTAAAATTCTAAATTTTCCTCCAATTGAATTTAGTTTTCTGGTAGGATATATGAATAGTCTCAAATACTTTATCACATAGTCGCATAGGAGGAAAAAAATTGAAACGTGCACGTAATTTTAACGCTGGGCCAGCCGCCCTTCCTTTAGAAGTTTTACAAAGAGCCCAAAATGAATGGTTGAATATTGAGGATTCCGGTATGTCTGTCATGGAATTAAGCCATAGAAGTTCCGAATTCGAAAAGATTCATAACCATGCCATTCAATCATTAAAAGAACTTATGGAAATTCCTGAAAATTATGAAGTTCTCCTGCTGCAAGGAGGGGCAAGTCTACAATTTTCCATGATTCCCATGAACATTTTGAAAGATGGAAAAAGGGCAGATTATGTCCTCACTGGTTCTTGGTCGGAAAAAGCATTAAAAGAAGCCAAAAAGGTTGGTGAAACGGCCGTAGTCGCTTCATCCAAAGATGAAAAATATACGTTCATCCCTAAAGTGGAAGATATCAAATTGAATGACGATGCTGCCTATCTTCATATCACAAGCAATAATACGATTTACGGAACGCAGTGGAAGGATTTCCCGGAAACAGGCAACATTCCTCTAGTAGCCGATATGTCGAGTGATATTCTCAGCAAAAAGATTGATATTAGTAAATTCGGCATCATCTATGCTGGTGCACAAAAGAATCTAGGTCCGTCGGGAATCACAGTCGTTATCATCCGTAAAGATTTAATAACGGATAATGACAAAATCCCATCCATGATGAACTATTCGATCCATTCGAAAAATAATTCTTTATACAACACTCCTCCGACATTGGCCATTTACTTATTGTCCCTTGTGCTGGATTGGGCAAAAGATCAGGGCGGAGTGGAAAAGATTGCTGAAATCAACGAAGAAAAAGCAAAAGTCATTTACGATGCCATCGACGGCAGTGATGGTTTTTATAAAGGCCATGCCCTACCGGACAGCCGTTCATTAATGAACGTAACGTTCACGCTTCCGTCTGAAGAAGCTGAAGTGCAATTCCTTAAAGAAGTGAAGGAAGCCGGATTCGTAGGACTGAACGGTCACCGTTCCATCGGCGGCTGCAGAGCATCCATCTATAATGCGGTCCCTCTATCCCATTGCCAGGACCTTGCTGATTTCATGAAGAAATTCCAGGAATCGTATAAAGCGAAGGAAGCACAAACTCTTTAATTCAAACAAATATAACTTCTAAAAAAATAGGTCTTATGATATACTATTTTAAACTTCTTGCAACAAGCAATAGTGCATTGTTGAAGAAAAGCTGTTAATTGAGATGAGAATAGGAGAGATGAGTAAATGAAAACGAAAACCCTTGTGTCACTGTCCCTATTAATCGGGATTGGGGCTGCCCTGCATTTTATCATACCTGGATTCTTCCTTGGAATGAAACCGGATATGATGCTGTTGATGATGTTTTTGGCGATTACCCTGTTTCCCGCTAAGAAGAATGTATTCATTGTCGCCCTGGCAGCAGGAGCCATCTCTGCCATGACAACTACATTTCCAGCAGGACAGATCCCAAATATCATAGACAAATTGGCAACAGCCTTTCTGTTTTACCTTTTATTCATCAGTCTAAAGAAGTTTTCAACATCCGTTGTCACCGTCAGTATCTTGACTGCCGTTGGAACATTGATTTCCGGCGCTGTCTTCCTTGGTTCGGCTTATTATATCGTTTCCCTTCCAGGGCCTTTCGTTGCACTTTTCGGAGCTGTTGTGCTTCCTGCCGTATTGTTAAATACTGTTGCGATGGTCATCATTTATCCAATTGTGAACGGCATCGTAAGAAAATCAAATATACCCATAAATGCTTAAGCAGCAGGATCATCATACCTAAAAAAGCACCGGACAGTCCGGTGCTTTTTTTTCCAATCATATGAATCTGGAATTCTAGTCAGAATCATCCTCCAATGGTCAATGAATCAATATCCACATAAACCAAATGAAAAGCAGTAAAACCCCGGGGAGACCCATAGCGAAGGCTCTAGCCTGGAGCACCCTCCTAGGCGGATAGATACCAGGAGATTTAGCTTGCCTTAGAAAATACCCCATTCCGCACAGGCATACCAGGCCTAATAAAAAAATGATTTTCATTATTAACCCACCAGTGCCATCCAAGTTCCGACAGCTTGTTTTTATTATCTATATGCCGCTCTTCCCTTTATATGAAGCATTATTATTAAAGCTTCAAGTTATTTTTAAATATTATATATTTACTCTCTAAGTTTAAAAAAATATTTTTGTGATATAAAGATAAAATGGTCGATTCTCTTCCATAAGGATGAAAATTATGGTATTTTGATATCAATAGTATTTCACTCCCTATTTATCATAATTTCCAATTGATGCAGCAGGGATTAAGACCATGGAAAGCGAAAACATATTATAAAATGAGGTGATCCTAATGAAAGCAAAATCATTACTAATTGGCTTTTTGACCGGAACAGTAGTAGCTGGTGCGGCAACCTTACTTTCGACACCAAGTTCAGGTAAAGACCTACGGACCCGCATCAAGACGAATACCGACGAAATTAAGGCTACAATTGATGAATTAAAGGTAAAAATGCAGAATATTAAAGATGACACGATGGAAGCTTCACAAATCAGCAAAGAAACGGTAAAAACATTCATTTCGGATGTTCAGGTCGTCATAGAGAACTGGAAGCGGGAAATCGAACCCAATAAGAATGAATTATTGAAGAACGTTCAGGAAATTGAAAATTCATTGAAAGAATTGGAAGCGGCCGCCCCTACTTCTAAAAATAGCTGACATCGTCACACAAGCTTGATTCTCCATTTTTCCCAATAAATTACATGATTTATTGGAGAAGAATGGAGAATTCATTAAAAAACTAAAATTTTCTAAAAATTTTGCAAATATTTTTCTTTATTAATTTTTATTTTATTGTCATAATAAATATATAGAATCTTATAAGTAGGTGAGCCCATAATATGCAGAATAAAAATTATTCTATGAAAGAAGCAATGATTTTTAGTCAACGAATTGCACAATTAAGCAAAGCATTATGGAAATCGATTGAAAAAGATTGGCAGCAATGGATCAAGCCCTATGATTTAAACATCAATGAGCACCATATTCTTTGGATTGCTTACCATCTTAATGGATCTTCCATTTCAGATGTTGCAAAATTTGGGGTCATGCATGTTTCTACCGCATTTAACTTTTCAAAAAAATTAGAGGAACGCGGATACTTAACATTTTCAAAAAAGGAAAATGACAAAAGGAATACGTATATAGAGATCACAGCGGAAGGTGAAAAAATTCTCCTTGATTTAATGGAGACATACGACCCAAGTAAGAACTCCGCTTTCTCGGGTGCACTTCCATTGCGTGAGCTTTATGGCAAGTTTCCGGATATGATTGAAATGATGGCCATCATCCGAAATATATACGGTGAAGACTTCATGCAAATCTTTGAACGATCCTTCGATAACATCGATCAGGAGTTTACGGACGTGGAGGGTAAAATCACAAAAAAAAAGATAGAGAAAGAAACTGAGCCAGTTTAATCTCATACTCTATCCATTTCCTTCATGAATGATACATATAAACCTTGTGAGATGCATGCATCAATGCATTCCTTTGTAGTTATTTTTGGATTAACCTTTCTTTCAAATTGATTAAAAAGCGGTCGAAAGTTCATATACCCTTCCGCTTTTTCTATTTCATAGCGTTTGCTCAAGATATCACATGTTTCCAATAATTCTTCCGCTTCCTTTTTCGTGAAATTTTTTTCCACAAATAGATAGTCCAACTTGGCCTCCGGATTGCGTATAAGGTTTAATAAAAGCCGTTGATGAAAACGGAGTATTTCCATTTCTTCATTTATATTTTTCATACATCACTAATCCCCATTCAATCATTCAATTTAACATAAAAGACTTATAACCAATTTTTGATTTTTCACACTCGGTAATCCGCCTGATCCCCATTTCAAAACCTGCCCATTGCATGCTTACTCACAAAAGTGATTTCATCTTAAACATAATCCAAGAATTCCATTGCTTTTTCCACCCATTCATCGTAATGTATGTAAGTATATTCAACAGCTTTGGAGGGCTGATTTCGAAATGAATTCGTGGAAAACAATAGACGTGGCAAAACAATATGGGAATTGCCGTCTGCTCTTTTTTTCAGTTTTTACTATATTGATGTCTTTTGTTCTGATCTATACATTATTAAGTGTCTTTTCAACCCATGTTATTTTGTATGGCGATCAAACAATGGTATTTTTTAGCCTATTGCTCTTATTATATCCTGTTCACAAACTATTACACTATTTACCTTTACGATTATTATGTAAAAAAGTGAAAACTTCATGGTCCTTGAAGTGGAACCTGGTGTTGACATGCAGAGTCAATGTGCATGATCCGATTCGAAAGCATCTTTATCTCTTGACCCTTGTGTTGCCTTTCGTCATTATGTCTGTCACTTTGATTGGTTGTGCCCTTAGTTTTCCGCATTACATCCATTATTTCACTATTTTATTATCCCTGCACACCGGCTTATGCGTATCGGATTTTATTTATATAAAAAACCTTGTTGGTTCCCCAAGGCATTCTTTTATCGAGGAACATCTCGAAGGATACGATATACTTATTCAAAAATGATTCCTTATTCATTCATAATGATGACTACTAAGATTTTTAGGTATCTTTTTTCATTATAATTTGGTATCGTATTTATACATGATGTTTTGCAAGGAGGGATTTTAGGTTTTGATCTCGTTCTGGTTTATTATTTTTGCTATTTTGATCCTTTATAATATTAATAGAATGACAAACTCTTTATGCATTCAAAAGGAAATTGCTGAAGACCGGCAGCCTAAAGTATTCAGGACCATTAATGTATTAATTACTATTATGTTATTATCCTCCTATATTGAAATTTTGTATACGTAGAGATGAGCAACAAATGATGTCCATCATTTGTTACATACATTGGTGATACCCGGAGCATTATCCACATAAAGAAAAAGGGCGAAGCAAAAGCTTCGCCTTTTGTTTATGAGTTTATAACCAAGAAGCTCCAATGATGACTAACAGGATGAAAAGAACGACAATTAGAGCAAAGCCTCCACCTATTCCTCCAGACATTGATCTTCCTCCCTTCCATTCTTAAGTAATAATAATTTAATGCACACTCTTATATCCGCCAAAAGGAATCCATTCCTTTCATAGCTTGAAAATCACTTAAATCTTTTTTGTTGAGCGGCTACCCTATCCTATTCAACTCCATGGCAAAAGGAGTGGGCTCTTTCCATTAGTAATTTTGCAGCCGATTAGCAAAAGGCTGCTCCTACAATTATTAATAAAATGAATAACACCACTAACAAAGCGAAGCCTCCGTTAAATTCATTACCCATTATGCTACCCCCTTTTGTTGTCCTCGATTTATCATATGTAATGGATTAATATCCGGGTAGGCGTACACCCATTTTTCAAAAAAATCTTATTCATGCACCAATATATTATTTTTTGTAAAGTAACCAGAATATGTTATAGTTAATTTTGTGGAAATATCGAAAAAATAGCAAACCAGAAACTTATAACTAGGAGTTGTTTTTATGAAGAAGTGGGCATTATCGATTGCTGTTACTGCAGGGCTGATCGGACTTACAGCATGCAACAGCGACAAGGAAGCAGTCGTGGAAACTAAAGCGGGGGATATAACGAAAGAAGAATTTTACAATGTAATGAAAGACCGTTATGGTGAAACCGTTCTTCAAGAACTTGTTTATGAAAAAGTTCTTTCTGAAAAATATACAGTAACGGATAAAGAAGTTAAAGCTAAAACGGACGAACTTAAAGCGCAAATGGGTGAAAATTTCGAAACGGCCCTGGCCTCTTCCGGATATAAGAGCGAAGCTGATCTTAAACGTGCACTTAAAATCGGCATGCTTCAAGAAAAAGCAGCCGTTGCCGATATAAAAGTTAAAGAAGCTGATGTGAAAAAAGCTTATGAAGACTATAAACCACAAATCAAAGCGAGACATATTCTCGTGAAAGATGAAAAAACGGCCAATGAAGTTAAAGCTAAATTGGACAAAGGTGAAGACTTCGCCAAACTTGCCAAAGAATATTCAACGGACACAGGCACAGCTGAAAAAGGCGGGGAGCTAGGCTGGTTCGGACAAGGTGAAATGGTTCCTGCATTTGAAGAGCAAGCTTACAAAATGAAGAAAGATGAAATCAGCAAGCCGATTAAATCCGATTATGGCTACCACATCATCCAACTTCTTGATACAAAAGAAAA
The DNA here is from genome assembly GCF_058783805.1 of Peribacillus sp. FW305-BF15. NCBI lineage: Bacteria > Bacillati > Bacillota > Bacilli > Caryophanales > Bacillaceae > Peribacillus > Peribacillus sp. FW305-BF15. The sequence goes on from NZ_JBYSYV010000010.1 coordinate 206,545, forward strand.
AGAATCATACAAAGATATGAAAAAAGATCTTGAATATGATTTGAAAGTCGCTCAAATTGACCAAACTAAAGTTCAGGACATTCTGAATTCAGAAGTCAAAAAAGCGGACGTGAAGATTAAAGATAAAGATTTAAAAGATGCCATCACTTCTGGTGACGCAGCCAAAGCTGAAAAATAATTGAATAGTAAAAAGCGACAGGACTTTACCTGTCGCTTTTTTTTCATCATTCGGGCTATGCTCCCTGATTTATATCCTTTTTACGCCTCTCACGCTCTTCTTCCATGCGGTCAATGTATTTCTGGCCTTCCTTTTCAATCCAAGCATCATCTATGAGGCGTTCCTGCCTAGCTGTCCAAATTGACATGACTGCACTGACAATTATTCCAATAAACACGAACCAAATCCAAATTGGCATGTCCTTTCCCTCCCAAAAAATCTACTATTCATTTACTAGAGAATATGCTCGAACAAAAAAAATATGCTTCTTTCTCCATCGAGAAAGAAGCATATTTCATTAAAATGTCGGTTTATAGAATGAACGATTATCGAGCGCGAAGACTCTTTCCGTAAATTCACCCGGCTTCACTTTTTCCAAGGCGCGGTCCATCATATTTATCTTGGCATCCATATTATCAATATAATGCAGCACTTCCGCTTCCCTAACCATCGGCGGCTTGGGACTGCCCCACTCAGCTTTACCATGGTGGCTTAATATCAAGTGCTTGAGAATCATGATTTCTTCCGCTTCAATGCCCAATTCCTCTGCAGCTTTACCGACTTCATTCACCATGATGGTGATATGCCCCAACAAGTTCCCTTCCACTGTATAAACAGTCGAAACAGGTCCAGATAGCTCATGCACCTTTCCAAGGTCATGCAGAATGACCCCTGCATACAAAAGATCCTTATTGAGGGAAGGATATAGGGTTGAAATGGCCTTAGCCAGCCCTAGCATCGATACAACGTGATAGGCCAGTCCCGACATATACTCATGATGGTTCTTGGTGGCAGCAGGGAACGTCAGGAATTCATTCTGATATTTTTTTATGAGATGCCTAGTCACCCTTTGGATATTCGGATTCCTCATTTCAAAAATAAATTGAGTGATGGTTTCCATCATTTCTTCCTGACTTAAAGGCGCCGTTTGAATTAAATCGGCTTTCGTGACCCCGTCAGTATCTGAAGTAATTCTAATATTACGGATTTTCAATTGGCTGCGTCCTCGATAATTCTGGACTTCCCCTTGAACTTTCACTGTTGCTTCCGCACAGTATGTTTTCTCATCAGCCTCGGAAACATCCCATAGCTTAGCCTCTATCTCGCCGGTTTTATCGCACAAAATCAATGTTAAAAAAGGCTTTCCATTACTTGCCACCGCCTTTGTACTCGTTTTAATGTACATATATATATCTACTACTTCACCAATTCCGTAGTGTATGATCCCATTTCCCATGCGACTGCCTCCGTTCAATTAAATATCAACATTATAACATACCAATCTCGTTAGTGCGTTTAGTTTTCGTTAATAAGTGATAGACATTGGACAGGAAAAACTAAAGCTTTGCCGTCTCTTATCACTCCACAAGAAAACCAGGCTTGACCCCAAGCCTGGCTCTCCAATCAAATCTATTTCAACAGTTTTTGTTCGGACAATACGCGCACTTCTCCTGGCCATCAATTCGGTAATATAAACAGCATGTCACCCGTTTATAAGGGTTCATTGACTCCGGAACACTTTTTTCCCCAATGAATCGTTTAAAGGGGGAACGCGTTTCAATATTCAGCCATGCCTCATCTTCAAGAAGGATTTCAATGTCCTTTTCAACTCGCGTCTTTATATCAGTTTGCTTCAATAACTCACTATACATCCATACCGTATAGCTCCAAATATTTTCCCAGAGAACTAGTTTCGATATTTTAGCAGTTCCGGAAAAGAAGCGAATGGCATCAGCACCAAATCTGTTCAGTATGGAATGGAGGGCAGAAGGGCTTTCCTTTTCCGTGACATGGCTCCACCTGTTGGTTTTCAGCAAAAAATTCGGGAGCCAATGCTCATCTTCCGGATCATCCAAAACACCAAAGTCCTGAAGTGTGCCTTCCCAGATAAGCCGATGTTTGCTTAACATGTACAATTGTGCCGTGACAAAAAAAGCATAGCGTCTGAACCACATTGAAATGGCTATCCTTGACGTTTCCGCCCCAGTCCGGGCTTGTGCATACTGAATAAGCTCATCAGCATGCTTGAAGGTCTTGGAAACTTGGGCTACATCTCGAAAGGATATCCGGTATCCCTGAAGTTCTTTTTCAATGGCTGGTGTGAGGTTATGCATTGGCCAGCGCTTTTATCTGAGTTTGTGCGTAGCGCCCTTTACCAAACGGGACGCACATGGGACTGCCGAAAATTGGATCAAAGGATATTTGACATTCCATGCTGAATACATGCTGTACCAATTCAGGCGTGATGATATCCTCCGGCCGGCCTTGAGCATGTATCGCCCCATTTTTAAGTGCCACCAGATTATCCGCATAACGGCAAGCTAAATTCAAATCATGAAGCACCATAACGATCGTTCGGTTCTCAAACTCATTCAAGTCGAACAATAAGTCCAAAATCTCGATTTGATGGGTCATATCAAGATATGTAGTCGGTTCATCCAACAAAATGACATCAGTATCCTGAGCAAGCGTCATGGCTATCCATGCCCGTTGCTTCTGCCCTCCCGATAATTCATCGACTGCCTGATCCTTTAAATCGGTCAGATTCGTTGCTTCAATCGCCTTTTGAACTTTATCTTCATCCACGGAACTCCACTGTTTCAACCAACTTTGATAAGGATATCTTCCTTGTTTAACAAGTTGATAGACGGTAAGCCCTTCAGGAGCAACCGGGGATTGCGGAAGAATCGCCATCTTTCTCGCTACATCCTTCGATGGCATGGTTGAGATCGCTTTGCCCTCGAGCAAGACCGAGCCGGATTGAGGTTTTAACAATCGGGCTACAGACCTTAGAAGTGTTGATTTTCCACATCCATTAGCACCGATGAATACGGTGATCTCCCCTTTGGGTATTTCTATATTCATATCATTTATTATTAATTTATCACCATAACCGAGCGATAAAGACTGAGTGTTAATAGCTGGTCGCATTAAAATACTCCCCTTTTAGTCTAATAATACCATTTTAATGAAAATGATTCTCACTGTCAATCTCAAAAAGGAATATAAACCATAAACTCCATGTCCCATTCCTCTTAAATGATTCATTAAAGTGAATGCTCCTTTAAAGATATGAAGCTTCCTTTGGAAACATTAATCTAAAAAAAACAGCACATTATACTTTCATTCATCACTGCCTGTAGCTTCCGAACGATAGTCCATTCTCCCCCTCTGCGAATTACTATCGGAATTTCCAAACTCCATTTAGCGGAAAATAAAAAAAGCCCTCCATATGGAGAGTCCAGACTGTAGACAAACTCGATGAAAATCGAGTTTGTCTATTTTTATGGCTTGTACAATTTGGACGTTGATTTCCACTCCAGGCACTCGCTTTCCGCGGGCGGTCGGGGAGCCTCCTCGGCTTTCGCCTGCGGGGTCTCCCCAAGACGCGCTTTCCCCGCAGGAGTCTCGTACCTTCCGTTCCAATCAACTTTGTCTTACCTTTTAGATAGAACACTTTTGCCTGGAGGCATTTTTGTTTTAAAAGAGAAGTATTAAAACTTAAGGTGATGAGGATGCTTTCTAAACATGATTCTATTCAGCGAGATCAACTTGAAATGATTACTTTAGATCAACTGGTGCCACCGAACCATTTGGTTCGTAAAATGGAGGCTGCCATTAATTTAAAGAAGATGGCCAATTGGACATGGTGAGGTCCAAAAATGGCCTAACATGTGGGCTCGTAGAGCCGCAATCTCTTAACTTTAGGCGAAAATTCAAAGGGAATTTCAAAAGAGGTTCAGAATTTTTTAATTCCGAACCCCTTTTGTCTACAAACCTTCAAAGAAGGTTTTTTTAAGTATCATTGAGTCACTTTTTCTTCAACTTTCGTAGTCCAGCTCAACTCGTCTGTGACTTTACCTGTTTGGACACCTGTCAGTGTATCATAAAGCTTTCTGGAAAGTTCGCCCGTTTCTCCGCTTTGAACAATCATTTCTTCACCATTCCACAAAAATTCACCAATCGGTGATATGACCGCGGCTGTTCCCGTTCCAAAGGCCTCTTCCAAGTGACCCAATTTATAGGCTTCATGGACTTCCTCCATCGAGATGCGTCTTTCCGACACGGGAAGACCCCAATGTTTCAGCAATTCTATAATGGAATCACGAGTAATACCCGGAAGGATGCTTCCATTTAAAGCAGGGGTGATGATTTCACCATTAATTTTAAAGAAAACATTCATGCTTCCAACTTCTTCGATATATTTTTTCTCCACTCCGTCTAACCAAAGAACTTGAGCATAACCCATCTTTTCGGATACTTCCTGGGCTTTTAGGCTCGATGCATAATTACCGCCCGTTTTGGCTTCACCTGTACCTCCATTAACTGCACGTGTAAAAGCTGACTCCACTGCAATTTTAACTGGATGGATGCCTTCTTTATAATACGATCCCACTGGTGACATGATGATGATGAACTGATACTTATTCGATGGAGATACTCCAAGATAAGGCTCAGTAGCTATAATGAATGGCCTGATATATAAAGATGTCCCTTCTGCCTGGGGAACCCAATCCTTATCAACGCTAATTAAAGTCTTTAAGGCCTTCAACGCGAAATCAACGTCGACATCCGGTATGCATAATCGGCTATTCGAACTATTTAAGCGTTGGAAATTCTTTTCCGGACGGAATAAGATAATTTCATCCTCAGGTGTTGCATATGCCTTCAATCCTTCAAAAACGGATTGACCATAGTGAAAAATCATAGCTGATGGCTCCAATGAGAGCGGTTGATAAGGAACAATTCTTGGATCATGCCACCCTTGCCCTTGTGTGTAATCCATAATAAACATATGATCGGTAAACTGCTTACCGAACTCAAGCTGGTCCGCTTGTGGTTTTTCTTTCTTTGTTGTACTAAGCGTGATTTGCATGTCATGTTCCTTCATTACCAAAACCCCTTGTTGATTAAATTTACAAGATTTCACTTCCATAAAATCTATCTTTCATTAGTTTACTCCTATAAGGAATCATAGTTCAAGCCTTTAAGACGAAATTTTCGGAATTTTTTAAAATAAATTGGTTTTTCTTTGATTTCCAGACTATGATTCCTGAAAAAAGAATCAATTATTCCTGAAACCACTAAAAATATCAATTCCGAGTAGTACGCTAATATGTCTTGAATATTAGATTAATTTTATCAAAATAATCACTATAAAGCCAATGAGAATAATTTTGGTTCATCGCACCTATAGAGTAAATTCAATCATTTGCCTTTTGTAACCAGGAAAATCGATAAATGAAAAGACTTTTGGCAGATTCGTGAATAATACACCAAAGCAATACCTGCAAACCTTATATGTATATTAAATTCCTTAGAATATATAACATTTTTAATCCGAATCCATAAAGTGTTTTTTCCCAACTCTAAGCCCAGAGGAAAATTTTACATGAATTTCAATTTAGTAGTTTACTACTAAATAATATTCTTATATACTTATCCCACGAGATAGATAAAACGCATGCAAAACGATATATTATAGACAAAACGCATGCAACTTTCTAATTCTTTAACGAAAAGGGGTAACAACATGACAAAAAACAGATGGTTAATCGCTTTATCCGCTATCGCCATTCACCTATCCATTGGCGGTGCATACGCATATAGCGTTTACAAAAAACCATTAGTCGAGACCATGGGGTGGTCAGAAACTGAAGTAACGTTAGCATTCACAATAATGATGGCGCTTGCAGGAACTTCTGCTGCCTTCTTTGGCAAGTTCGTAGAAAAAAATGGACCACGAAAGTCAGCTATGGTCGCGGCTGTATTATTCGGATTAGGACAAGCCGGTTCCGGTTTAGCGGTAATGGTCGATTCACTTCCGCTTTACCTATTGACTTATGGGGTGTTAAGTGGACTTGGTATGGGGATCGGGTACATTTCACCAGTATCCACTTTAGTCAAATGGTTCCCAGATCGCAGGGGATTGGCAACAGGAATGGCAGTATTAGGTTTCGGTGCCGGAGCTCTCATTACAGCCCCAGTTGCTGCAAGCCTTATGGAATCCGTTGGCATTTATACTACATATTATATTTTAGGCGCAGGCTATTTCATACTGATGTTCTTAGGGGCATCCTATATTGCACCTCCAAAAGCCAACTGGCTGCCTGAAGGAATGAAGAAAGATATTGAGTCCGGTAAGAAAGAACTGAAGAAAGACCTAAGGCAATTAACTGCAAAAGAAGCGGTTAAAACTAAACACTTCTGGATGTTATGGTCCATGAAATTGATCAATACAAGTGCAGGGATCATGATGATTTCGGTTGCTTCTCCTATGGCTCAAGACGTTGTCGGGCTGTCAGTGGCAGGTGCAGCAACATTAGTCGGTATAATGGGAATCTTTAATGGCGGAGGAAGACTTGGCTGGGCAGCGGCATCTGATTATATGGGCCGTCCAAATGTTTTCGTCATTTTCTTCATCATTCAAATCGGCGCCTTCCTTTTACTTCCAACGACTACAAATACACTATTGTTCCAAGGACTCATCTTGTTGGTCGTTAGTTGTTATGGAGGAGGATTTTCTAATCTCCCTGCATTTGCCGGGGATTTATTTGGCACTAAGGAAATTGGTGCCATCCATGGTTATCTTTTAACTACATGGTCTCTAGGCGGGGTTTGCGGCCCAATGTTGGTTACTGCAATCAGGGAAAGTACGAACAGTTACATTCCGGTATTCTACGTTTTCGCAGCATTAATTGCGATAGCATTCGCCATTTCCATCTGGTTGCGTCTGGACATCAAAAAAATGCAAAAAGAACAGAAACAAGGTGCAACGAACACATTAAGTAAGATATCCTAATTTAATAACCTTTAAAAAAGGCATGATCAAGTAAACTTCCATAACCGGAATTTACCTTGATGATGCCTTTTTAGTATGTATATGACCGTATCGGTGCTTTTTGAACTGTAGCACATTGGAATATCATATGGATTAGGTCATCTCACCTGGGGGCAGTTGTGAGCATAAATTCAGATTATCGACTTATGCACGTAAAGACAGGTTAAAGTCAAAATGGCCGATATATTTTTTTAATATGTCCTTCTTTTTACAGTGAAAGTCTTGTTTTTGTTTCCATATATCAACTTCGTTTGTTCAGGCTATAGCTATTTGAATTCCAAAGATGTTTAAAAAATACGAACTTCCATTTAATAAATAGGTGGTCAGTTAGTATTGCTTTTAAGATTCAAACTTGAAACACAACCGAATAAAAGCTGAATGCCAAACGGTCATCCATCTAAAAGTTTTGCACCGAACATTTAATCAAGTTATTTAGTTTAACATTAAGCTAAATCAGGGAATTAAGTAAGAGATGGAATTAGGGGGGATTGTCTTGTGGATCAATAAACCGTTTTTCAAATATGCTTGCGCGATCATTTTGATCATTTTAATTATTTTTTTACTGGGTAAGATTGATTATGTTCTCCTACCGCTGCAAAAAATCATTGCTGCCATGTTTTTCCCTATTATTTTGGCTGGGCTATTATACTATATATTACGGCCGGTCGTTAACTTGTTAACTGAATTTATCCCGAGGTCAGCTAGCATCTTCACCGTGTTTTTGATTATATTTAGTATGATTGGGATGGCAGGTTACTTTGGCAGTCCTGTAATCGTTGACCAATTTCAAAAATTATCTGAAAACCTCCCCAGCAAAGTCAAGGAATTCTCTAAAGAATCTGAAGTCATGATTGAAAAAAATGATTTTGGCATGGTAAATATGGAAGAGTTGAAAGAAAAAGCGGTCACGCATTTGAAAGATTATTCGGAAAAACTCATCGTGAATGTCAATACCATTTTATCCACGATAACTAGTGTATTAACAGTATTGGTCATTACACCATTCATTTTATTCTATTTCTTGAAGGATGGAGATAAATTACGACCATTTCTATTAAAATACATACCGAACGATGTAGAATCAGAGGGGAACACAATTTTAAAAGACGTCGATAAAGCCCTCTCTACTTATATTATTGGTCAATTCATCATATCAATTGTCATAGGGACTTTGATGTATGTTGGCTACCTTATTATCGGTCTCGATTATGCACTCGTATTGGCCTTATTCGCCATGATTTTTACCGTTGTACCATTCCTTGGTCCATTAATAAGCATCATCCCCGCCCTTTTCATTGCCTTACAGCAAGACATTGGGCTGGCAGTGAAAGTACTTATTGTCCTTATTGTTGTTCAACAGGTCGAAGGGCACTTGGTTACACCGAATATTATGGGGAAACGGCTTAACATTCACCCGCTTACCATTATCCTATTGCTGCTTGCTGCTGGATCAATATACGGATTCATTGGCATTTTAATCGCTATCCCTACCTATTCTGTAGTAAAAACGATTATAGGGAATTTCAGGAAGTTTTACAGGTTACGGAATAGGGTTACATAAACAGGAAAAGTTGTCTACACACTTAATTAAAAGATGATCTGACCCAATAAAGTTAGACATATAATTTAAGCAGCTTCTAAGACCTGAGTTCGGTATTCTATCGGACTCAGG
>NZ_JBYSYV010000011.1:0-25258 GCF_058783805.1 Peribacillus sp. FW305-BF15
GAGCCTTAGTATCAGATTCCTGTTCGTCGAGCCAAGATTTTATTCCACGCTTCCTCCAGCCCTTACCTCACGATAAGTACCTTGCGCTTCCTTAGTAGTTGGTCGATATGTACCCCCACAGTGGACTTTCACCACCTAGATAGTTGCCATGCCTGGCACACAAGAAAAAGCTGCCTTAAAGACAGCTCCGATCTTCAGCTAACGCACCCATTAGCTTAGGTACAATAATTCACAATCTTACTTTTTTAGATAACACTATTACTAAAAATTTTATTTTGTATAAATATTTTATATATGTAAAAAAGCTTACTCAAAGAGTAAGCTTAACCACTATAAACACTATCACATGTTCCAGGCTTTGGTTCATAAAAACAATGGTCTTTAAATTGACCAGTATGTGGTTGATCATACCATGTTGGAGGGCATGGAGCATATGGATTAAAATACCAAAGAGCATATCTAGCCGGATGCTGTCTCCAGTGCTTCAAATTCTGTTCTGCTAATCTTCTTTCAATACCTCTCGCTCTTTGATAAAATACATTCCCTTTTTGAACAGCTTCAAAAGAATAATTTCCTCCTTGTACTTGATAAATGACTTGTGGAATTGTTCTTAAACCTTTAAAGTCTAAACAATTAGCTACAAGACGATTCACAATTACATTTCCAACAAATAACATTCCTAGTCTTCCTTCACCTTCGGCTTCTGCTCTCATCATCCTTGCCATTAAGTCAACGTCTGAACTTGTGTATTTTGCTCTTGTCATTTTTCCACCTCAAAAATATTGTATGAAAAATAGCCTACAGTCATGTCATTATTTATGTAATTTAAATGCTTAGTTATAATGACTTACAGCTTTTAGGTAAAATGAAAACTATTGCATTCTTTTTTCCCTTAATTCAACTAACCTGCCCCTTTTGTTCCATAAGAAAAAGGCTGCCTTAGCAACCTTTTGTTATACTTTCGACCTTTTATTTGAAAAACCGTTGTTTAAAACTTACTATTTAATAATTATTACATTTCAAGAAGTAAATCAGCTTTTGATAAATACATATTTTTTGTCCTGCTCCGTTCGGTTCTTGAAACAAGACTTAAAACAACAAATGCAAGTGAAGCAATGACCGATATGGTTCGCTAATTTGTATATTATTAACCCTTTTTTAATAGTCCTTTGACTGACCTTTCTTTTGTTTGGATAGGGCAGATAGAATGGATTGTTCGCCCACCCCTTGATTTCTCAAAAATTTCTTGGTCAGACTTAACTTAAGAACAATTTTGTAAACGATCATCGCTGTAACGATACTGATGATGGCTCCGACAAGAACATCTGCTGGATAATGGACACCTACCCAAATTCGCGAAATGCCTACAAGAACGGCCAAAATTCCCCATAAAAATCCCCAACCCCTTTTGAACAACCAGAAGGTTATGCAAAATGAAAAAAATATGATCGTATGGTCGCTTGGAAATGAATTATTGACTGCTTTTTCAACTAACTTATTAACGTTGGGCAACTCAGCAAAAGGTTGGTAATTCGAGTGGAATTGCCCTGCTATTTTCGCCAATATTTCTGAGATAACTAATGCAATAAATGCACAGATTACCATGATTCTATTTTTATTACTTCGAGAAAACAAAAACATCAGGACTGCCAATACTAAGAAAAAAATCATGTACTCAGCGATGAATACAAAGAAAGGATTTAAATCCGTGTATTGTTTACCTAGATTATTAATCATTCTAAACAAATTACTATTCATTTCGGACAAAGCCATTGAAAAATTCCTCCTGATTGTATTATCACTTAAACCTTCATTATGCTCCATTATGTAAATAAGATGAACTTCAATTAAACCTATATTTTACATCTTTCAGACAGAAAGTCCATCATCAACGTGGCGGTTTAATCCTCCATTTATATTAAACTATCTATTCACACCTTAAACTATCTTGATGGAAATATTTATATAGGCTCCTGTTGAGTGCGGCGAACAGATGGGTAACTGAATTTGAAATGAAGCAAACGGATTGGCAAGAGAAATGGGATCAATTTGTGCCTATGTTTATTATGACGGAAGTTGACATCGTCCTTTTGATATTTATAACAAGGGCTGAAATTACCAGGAGCTATATAGCTCCTTTTTTGTTTTGTAAAAAAAGCCGCCAATTGGCAGCCTTTTATAGAACGAATGCACTTTAAGTACATTCCTTCACAATCTTTGTAAATTGAAGAAAATATCTACCCACTTAAATTAAATTTTATTATCTAACAATTCCTCCTCATCACATATCATATTGATGAATTTAATTAAAGACGCAGGTACATACTTATCTTTTCGATAAATGAATACTGTTTTGACTTTTCCGTATAGATTCGGAATTGAGTGTTGTCGAATGGTTCCGTCTTGTACATGCTTTGTAATCACACTTTGTGGAAGCATACTTATACCTAGACCAGCTGCCACACAACCGATGATTCCATCTATAGTGCCAAATTCCATTATCTTATTGGGTATCATCTTCTCTTGGTATAACCATTGTTCAAACTTTTCACGATATGCACATCCTGAATGAAATACAAGCAACGTCCTTGTTTGAATTTCTTTGATTGAAGAAGATATTGGAGGATGAACTGTATCTGTGATAAGCATTAGTTCCTCTTCGAATACTTCTTTCTGAATGAGATCAGGATGATTAATAGGGCCAGATACAAATGCTCCATCAAGTTCATTCTGAAGAACTGCTTGAATACTTTGTTCTGTAGAACCTGTTTTTAAAGTTAAATCAACCTCTGGAAAGTCTTTATGATACTTTGAAAATAAGATTGGTAAGCGAATTGCTGCGGTTGTTTCCATTGAACCAATAACTAACGGACCTCTAGGTGTTTGGTCATCATTCATCATACTTTTGGTTTCTTCAATAAGATCGAATATTTTTTCTGTATATGTTAGCAACATTCTTCCTTTGTCAGTTAATGCAGTGCCACGATTATGTCTATAAAAAAGAGTTGTTTGAAGATCCGATTCCAACTGCTGTATTTTCATCGTGATATTTGACTGTGCATATTGAAGTTCCCTTGCTGCTTGAGAAATACTCCCCATCTTAGCAACACTCTGGAAAATTTTTAATGTATGCAAATCCAAAATGATCTCTCCTTAGTTAATATACCTTTTAGCCATCGTTAAAAGTGATATCAAATATCATTTTTATGTATTATACCATATAGCAAAGAAAAGATATGCTTATAATATCCTACATTTAACTGGATACTCTAAAGACATCATTACTTTTTGAGGGGAGACACACCAAAATGCCATTATTACGTTTTGACTTAGTAGAAGGAAGAAACGAGGAAACTCTTAAAAAATTATTGGATTCAGCTCATCGTGCGATGGTGGAAGCTTTCCAAGTGCCTGAAAGTGATCGTTATCAAATAGTTCATCAGCACCCACCGCATGAGCTAATAATCGAGGATACTGGACTGGGGTTTAAAAGGAGCAGAGACTTAGTAATTATTAGTATTGTTAGTAAAAAAAGAACTGAAAAACAGAAAGAAACATTATACACACTCCTTGCACTAAAACTTGAATCAGAATGTGGGATTTCTCCACAAGACTTGATTGTTTCTATAACAGAAAACAGCGATGCTGATTGGAGTTTTGGGCAAGGAGAAGCACAGTTTCTAACAGGTTCATTATAACTAAAAAAGATATGGTTATAATAGACAATTTTATTGAGGTGCATCTATGAAGAAGCAAACTTATCTTTTTTTAATAGGGGGAATATTTTCTTTAATCATTGCAATGGGGATTGGAAGATTTGCATATACTCCCATTCTTCCACTTATGCAAAAAGACCTTTCTTTATCAAATACAACAGCTGGTTATATAGCATCTAGTAATTACGCAGGATATTTACTTGGAGCAATTTTAGCTGGTGCCATTCCGTTTAAGAAGTATAGAACCAATTTATTAAGAGTAAGTCTTATCATCAGTATCTTAACCACTTCCCTAATGGGTCTCACATACTCTAATTTACTATGGAATGTACTTCGCTTTCTATCAGGGGTTGCCAGTGCGTTTGTTTTGGTCTTAGCCTCTGGTATCGTGTTAGATAAACTTGCGGCTATAAGAAAAACCAGTTGGTCGGGGTTGTTTTATGGGGGAGTAGGCTTGGGAATCTTTTTATCCAGTCTAATGATTCCGAGTTTAAACCATTTATTTCGGTGGGAAGGAACATGGATAGGACTAGCTGTTGTGGGTGGAATCCTTGCTATCTTTGTATGGATCTGGCTCGATGAAACCCCCAACGTTGTTAAGAAGAAAAATAAACAAGATATTATTGTAAAAGTGCCCCCCACTAAATGGCTTATATGGTTGATTATTGCGTATGGTTTAGAAGGATTGGGTTACATTGTTACAGGAACGTTTATCGTATCTATCGCTGAAAAGACCTCATACTTTCATAATGGTGCCACCTTAGTTTGGATGATGGTGGGATTGGCTGCGATTCCATCCTGTCTCATTTGGTCTTTACTAGCTAAAAAGTGGGGATACATTAAATCTTTAGTGCTTGCAATGGCTCTGCAATCCTTGGGTATTGCGATGCCAGTCTTTTGGATGTCAAAAACTAGTTTTGTCATAAGTGCTTTATTATTTGGAGCCACTTTTATGGGTATCACCACCCTTGCTACAACAGTGGGACGAGAAATGAATCCATCTGATAGCAGTCGGACTATTGGTATTCTTTCTGCTATTTATGCTTTAGGACAGTTGATAGGACCAACTCTTGCTGGAGTCTTATCATCATTCACACATGATTTTAATGCTGCTTTTATTGGCGCAGCATGTGTTGTCTTCTTTGGGGCAATTTTGCTTTTAAGTGGGATTCATTTCGAGAACAACCCTAACATAAGAAATTCAACCGTCCAATACAAAAAATAGAAGAGAATTAATTGGGGTTAAAATACAAAATCGGGGGATTAATTGATGTTAAATAATGAAATGATGAAGCATTTGAAGATTAAGAATCCTATTATACAAGCTCCTATGGCCGGCGGGATCACCACTTCGAATTTAGTAGCCGAGGTATCCAATAATGGGGGCCTTGGAATGATTGGAGCAGGCTATCAGACACCCATACAATCAAGAGAGCAGATTAGAGAAATTAAGCAGTTAACATCAAACCCTTTTGGCATCAATCTTTTCGTGCCAAACGAGTTTAACGTAACGCCTGAAGCAGTCCATTCAGCTAACCAGCTATTACACACTATCCGTAAGCAATTAAACTTAGAACAAACAGACAGCTTTGATATTCCTGAATATAACAAAATTTTTGAAAGCTTTATTGAACAAGTTAATGTTGTCATTGAAGAGAATATATCTATTTGTTCCTTTACATTTGGTATTCCTCCTAAGGAAGTGATAGATAAATTAAAACAGCACAACATTACTCTTATAGGGACAGCTACAACTGTAAGGGAAGCCGTTGAAAATGAAAAAGCAGGAATGGATATGGTTGTTATACAGGGCAGTGAAGCTGGTGGGCACCGCGGGAACTTTATTGATGGTCATCAGGAGAGCCTAGTTGGTTTAATGTCACTTATACCACAGGTTGTTGACAATGTAAGCATACCTGTTATTGCTGCTGGAGGAATTATGGATGGAAGAGGATTAATGGCTTCACTCTGCTTAGGAGCACAAGGTATACAAATGGGTACAGCTTTCTTGACTTGTATCGAAAGTGGGGCACATAAGGTACATAAAGAAGCCATTTTGAATGCTGATGAAGACCAGACAACCTTTACTCGTGCCTTTTCTGGTAAATGGGCAAGAGGTATTAAAAACAAATTTATTGAAGATATGCTAGAGCATGAATTGGCTGTACCCGATTTTCCTGTTCAAAACCTTTTAACTCAAGTAATTAGAAAAACGTGCAGTGGACAAAATAATCAGGATTTCATGTCACTCTGGTCTGGACAGAGTCCAAGATTAGCAAAAAGTCAAACCGTTGAAATATTAATTAAAAATATTCTTGCAGAAGCCGAGAATATAAATAAACAATCATTTTCTCCAAAGTGAACTCATATAAGCATAAAAAAAGAAAAACTACATCTTTAAACAATTGAGATTTGTTCGAGAAAATACAATTAGTTGCGTATCCGAAATTAATGACGAGTCATCACTTTTCATTCCTGAAGGATTCACTAATAATATTAAATGAAATCTAGGACATATATTTGTTGTACAAGAAAAGTTCGTTTTTAATAGTATTAATGAAAGAATTACAATACAGAAAGACATTTTCGATTTAATCATTACTGGTACTAAACCAACCAATTGGGGAGAAAAAGTACTACCAATGATTAGCGAACTATACAATCACTGGAGAAACAAGTGTACAGATCGAACAAAAATTGGAATTTCGGTTAAAAGAAGTTATAGAGAAGCCGTTTACTACTTCAACAGGTCTCACATTATTAACAGTTGAAAAATTTCTCAGTTAATGTTTATATCATGAAGGCATGCATTTCGCTACAATAAATTCGTTCAAACGAATTATTCAAAATGAAAGAAAGAATAGGATCCTTTAGTACAAACAAAATGTTCTATTCTTTCAAACAATCATTTAAAAAAACTTTATTATAGCACCGTCACAAATGGTCGGTGCTATATGTGTTAAAAGCGTTTAAATAAATTATCATCAAACACACTGTAAGTCCAGGTAATGTACCCGTTAGTGGAATAGAGCACGAAAAGAGGTGACCAAAGGACATCCTCCTTCCCATTATAACGGAATCTCAAATTGATCCTTTCGCTTCTGCTCCAAACTAACGATAAAGGAACGCATCCGCTTCATGGAAAACTGAAAGACCGGGCTTTGAATAAAGGTATATGCAAACGTCATAATAAACACTGGACCTCCAAGGATGAAACCGATAATCAAGATGATGCTCTCGACAACGATTCTTGCCCAACTGACCGATAATCCGGTTTTTTCCGAAACGGAAAGCATGAAACCATCCCTGGGACCTGCCCCAATTCCCGCAGCCACATATATCCCTCCGCCAATTCCGGTTATGATGATACCCGTCAACAATATGAGTATATTCAACCACCAATGCTCCGTTTCATGAGGAAGAATGTTGAGATGCAAAAAGAAATCCATGATCGGGCCAATTGACAAAGCATTTAGAAAGGTACCAATATTAATATACTTCCTATCCACGACAAAGACGATCAACACAAGTACTAAACCACACATGACACTCCACGTTCCTATTGTGAAACCGAACCTCTCGAACAGGGCGACGTTTAAAACCTCCCAAGGATGGAGCCCCAAGGATTGAACATTCACCGCAATCGCATTCCCTAATCCAAAGAAAGTTAATCCAAGAAAAAAAATAAAATACCGTAATAGCCGCAATGACATCTCTTCACCTCTACACCTTTTATATCCATCTACTATAGATGAAGCAGGTTAAATGAACAAGATGATCTATGCAAATCAAAAGTTGTTACCAAATGATTAACAGTGAAGCACATAAAGACGTACCTAAGGATGGTAGGTTATTTCTTATGCAACTATCCTGCCCCGTTAGTTGCATAAAAAAAGCTGTCTTAAAGACAGTTCCGATTTTGAGCTAACGCACCCGTTATTTGAATAAGAAAACAGGCTCGCCAAAACAATCCTATCCTTAATCACCCGTCATTTAACAAGCCTTTGTTCTAACTCATCTTTTTGGCGCAAGTGATGACGAAAATGCATACCAACCAAATCATACCATTCCCTTGCATTCAGCCATCCGAACCCTCCATGCTCGACTTTATAATTTGGGTTTATATTATCGACTTTCGATGCCCATTGGCTTAACCTTAGAATTACTTGATCCATTCTGCTGATAAGATCCTCCTTGCTATCTGAATTATTAGGTGGAGTATTTAGTTCATCCGGTAATTTAATTTTAATTGGCGGAAACCTTCCAATCTTATATAAATGCTTACCAAACTCCGTTTTCCCAAGGGGTTGTTCATCATTTAAGGTGAAACATGTATCCATATTATCGAGATACTCATGGGCAACAAGGATTAAATGGTCATACATTTGCCCAATAGACCAAACCGTTTCTTCAGATTTATATCTTAGCTGTTCCAAAGAGTAATTTTGAAGCTCGTTTTTGTAAGTATTAATTAGTTTAAGTTCACTCAATTTAATTCCTCCATTATATTATTTAACTCAAAGTCTAAAACTTTTATATTTTTTGTATATATAACTAATTATTCAATTTTCAATTATAAAATACCTACTTCAACTAACCTGTCCCTTTAGTTGCATAAGACTTTATTGAGTTGACAAAGATTAGACATAAAAAAAGACGGTTTTACCGTCTAATAAATAGCTTTCTTAATTAATCCTGGGGTTTTTAGCCATCTTAATCAAACATAAAGGTTTTTTTTCGATAGCTTATTGAAAAGACTAACCCCATCGCTAACATATTACCAATTAATGAGCTTCCTCCATAACTTATAAAAGGTAATGGTATTCCTGTTATGGGTACCAGGCCTATATTCATCCCGATATTCTCAAAAACATGGAAAAAAATCATGGAAGTAACACCGGTGCATATGTAAGATTCAAAACTATTTTTTACGTCTAGAGCCAACTTGACTATACTCGAAATAAGGAGAAAATAAATTGTTACTAAAATACTAGCTCCAAAGAAACCATATTTAGAAGAAATAACGCTAAATATAAAATCCGTATGTGCTTCTGGAACATATATACCCTTTTCCAGATAACCATATACCCCTCCTGAACCAATGGCTAATAATGCTTTGGTCAGATTATAGCCTTCACCTGATGCATAAGATTCTGGATCGATCCAAGCATAAATTCTTCCTAATTGATAGGTTGCGAAACCCATTGATTGAAGCATTTCAGGGTTAAAAAAGACTAAGTATATAAGAATGCCAGAAATTAAGGAAATGATAATAAAAATAACACTGATAATTTTCCATGATATTCCCGAAATAATAAAAATCCCTGTAAAAATACATATTAATACTAAAGACGTACCTAAATCTGGTTGTAGCATAATTAAAAGTATAGGAAGAGCTGTAGCAGCTCCCATCTTAATTAACAGTAACAAATCTGTTTTTAAAGATTTATCTAGATATTTCTCATGATGTTTTTGCACTAAGAAACTTAAACAAATTATTAAAGATATTTTTGTGAATTCAGCTGGTTGCAGTGATCCGATTCCCGGAAGTTGAAACCAGCTTTTGGCTCCATTTATTTCACGAGCTATGGATTCAGGTGCCAAAATTAACGCGATTAATAGAATGATGCTAAATGAGTATATAAACCAATTCAAGCGAAAGATCTGTTCAGAATCTAAATACATAATTCCTGCAATTATCCCGATCCCCACGATATACCAGGTTATTTGTCTAAATAAAAAATTCCCTTCATATTGACCAAAATCTTGAGCATTTAATATAGCTATACAACTTGTTATAAATAGTAAAAGCAAAAGTGTAATCAGGTTGTAATCCAACTTTGAATTTTTCATTTTTTCCCCTTGTAAACATTATCTTATAACTCAACTTAATTTTACTGAAAATGTAATTTTTTTAACTAAAAGCATGGAGGATAACCAATTAAAAAAGGCTTAAAATGTTATCTTTTTTTGTTATACGATTTTTTTCAGTATCATTTCCACATTTACATATTATTTCATGAAAAGTAATTAAAAGTATACGAGTAATTCATTAGCACACCCCCTTATTGAAGTAAAGCACCCATTAGTTCTATAAGCATTAGAAACCCGTAAAGCCACCAAATACATTATTTGTTAAAAAAGTGGTAATCTTGGTCATCCAATCAAAAAATAAGACAATCCCCATAATAATTGTTATATAGCCACCAAATTGAGTTATTTTGTGGTTATATTTTTTTATCCATCCTGATTTCCCTATAAAAAATGACATTGTTAAGAAAGGTATGGAAAACCCAAGAATATAAGCAATCATGTATAATAAACCTTGTCCAGTCGATAAACCAAGGGTTACGATGGCACCTAATATGGGACCAATGCAAGGAGTCCAACCAGCAGCATATCCTATCCCAATTAAAATAGAACCTATATAACCAGATGGGCGATTTTTAAAATTTATTTTTCTGTCCATCATCAAGAATTTAGGTTGAAAAACCCCAACAATCATTAAACCAAAAATAATTATCAAAATTGCCCCTACTTGTCTAATTAAATCAATATATTCATAAAATAGATCGTAAATAACAGAAGTGGATAACCCTAATATTACAAAGATAATAGAAAAACCGATCAAAAAATATAAGGTATGAAGCATTGGTTTGCAGTTTAATTTTTTATTATCTTCTTTTAATTCACTTATCGATAATCCTGTAATATAAGATAAAAACGCCGGGTATAAGGGTAAACAGCAAGGAGATATAAAAGATAGTATCCCTGCACCAAAAGATAAAAGAATATTTAAGTCTCCCAATCTTATTTCCTCCCATTTCCGCTTTCCTTGTATAACTTTACCATATATACACATACCCTTGTTGAACTATTCTGCCTTTAGCTCCATAAGAAAAAGAGCTGCCGAAGCAACTCCTTATGAATTAAAGCACCCGTGAGTTCATGAAGGAAATCCAGGTGTGTCTCAATCATTATAATAAATAATCAGCCAAGATTTTCGGATAACTTCTTAATTATTTGTTTAGAATCAGAGGCAAATTCCACAGATGCATCATAATACATTTTTCCGTCTTTAATCAGGGAGAAATCACCAATCTTGATTTTTAGCAGAGTACTATCGCCTTTTTCTTTTAATTGATAATTATATGCGACATCACCTTCATTCGGCTTTACTTCCCAATTTGAAACGTTCAAAGCGATTTTTAATTCTTTCTGTACAACTGCTCTAATGATTTTAGTGATTGACTGCCCACCATTAGGAAGCTCCCAAATCACCTTACTTCCCTCGGTCATATCTTCATTAGGATAATTTTCTGGTAGTTCATCCCATTCTGCAACGTACTTGGGTTTAGTAAGCACTTCCCAGACTTTCTGAGAATTTGCTTCAATGAGTATCTCATCTCTTACAATTAGCTGTTCGGTCATCTAGTAGAACTCCTTTCAAGTGAATGACAACTTGTTATTTCTCCCAGAGCTCGATTAGTCGACCTTCAGGATCTTCAATCCAAATGAACTTTCCAAATTCACTAATCTCTTTTTTCTTTGCAAGAGGGACACCAATATGTTCAAGATGCTTAATAGTCTCGTTTAGATTATGTACTTCGAAATTTAACATCACTTGTTGTTCTGTTGGAAAATAACTGTCATTCTCGGTAAAGAAAGAAAAGATCGTCTCATTTCCTAATTGCGGTTTTATCACAGTCCCATTCCAATTTTCTATTTCAAGCTTCAGCACTTCACTGTACCACTTTTTTACAGATTCAAGATTCTTAGTTCTCCAAAATATTCCTCCGAAACCTTTTATCATCGTATCTAACTCCTGTCTGTCATCCAATTTTCATCTACCGATTACATTAGATATTCGAGATTTACATTTCAAGTTCCTTCTTCAACTATACTGCCCCTCTAGTTCATTACTATATTTCCCCTAAGATGAAGGCAAATTGGACTAACCTGCTTACATTAGGGAAAAGGCGTTCCTGCTTAATACAGAAACGCACCCGTTATGTTTCCCCTTCATTCTTTCAATGAATGGGAGGGATACTCCTGTTGGATATGACGTATAAGTGCAGTGACAACTTGCGGACCGGATTCTACGAGTCTGCCTTGTTCAAATGCAGTGAAGTTATCACCGCCTGAAGCTAAATAATTACTAACCGCTACTTCATATTCGTTGCTTGGCTGAATCTCTTGACCCTTCTTGTCTTTCAGCACAACGACGCGGCTGCCAATTGGAGCTTTGGCTTCCCAATCATACGTTAAGCCAACCGTTTGTAACCTATTTTCATGATCTTTCGTCCACTGCTGCTCTAAAGCAAGTTTTATCTGCTCTCCTGTTAAAATTAACTTACTGACATTATGCCCCATAGGCACGTTTGTATAAAGGTCTTCTACAGTGATCTTCCCTTTTTTTAAACTTTTCCGCATTTCGCCTTGATGGACAAAAGCTATATCTACCCCCATGGCTTCGCGCTTAGATTCTGCAATCATTTTCGCTAATGGGGATTCACCATTTGCATCTTGATTTCGTCTGATTTCTTCCGGCATTTCCCCTATTACCTGATTAAAATTGCACCCCAATCTTTTTCTATATTTATCTAGAAGGGCAACCGTTTCTTTATCCGGTTTTATATGGTGATGTGAAGTGGCAACGATCTTTGCTTGTTTCTTAACAATCATTTTAGAATGCGGATCAATTTCAAGCTTTACTTGAGAAAAGGCTTTCCCATTAGAATAGGCTTGAACGATCAGTTTACCGGCTGCAACCGTATTGGCATATTCATGGCTGTGACCCGCAAAAATGACATCGACCTCATCATCGATTTTTGGAGCCATCTCCACTAAAGACCCATTGGAATTTGCTCCTGCCTTATCTGATTTAGCTGAATTATGTGCCAGTACAACAATCACTTTGATCCCTTTTTCCTTTAAAAGCTTTACGGTTCGGTTAATAGCTGAAACTTCATCCGTAATTTCTACTTCTTTTGGATTTTCAGGGGACACATACATGTTGGTCTCTTTTGTGACCACACCGATAAATCCAATATCAATTCCTCCATTTGTTTAATAACATACGGTGGTAACAAGGGAATGCCCGACTTTCTGTCGATGATATTTGCAGAACTGTAAGCAGTATTGGCACCTTGAAAATACCCTGTTTTTTTATTGAATCCCCCATGAATAAGACGTTTCATTTCATTTACGCCTTCGTCCAATTCATGATTTCCAGGTGTCCCGACATCAAAATGCAGGAGGTTTAAAAATTCGATCGTGGGTTCGTCTTGAAATTGAGAAGAGATTGGAGGGCTTCCTCCTACCATATCGCCAGCATGAACGAGTAATGTATTTGTGTTTTCTTGTTTATATTTTTTTAAATAGGCAGCCAAGTATTCAGCACCGCCTGCCATGTTTCCTGAAACCATTTGATATTTGTTTAGTTGGCCGTGAAAATCATTAACGCCTAATAATTGTAGTTGAATGTAGCGGTTGGATGTGGAATGATTCGTTGAGGAATGATTGGATGAGAATGCTGTGATTTTATAAGTTACGAAAATGATGATAAATACCAAGATGAACAAAGAAGTTATGGCCGCCTGAAATTTTGACAACTTCGGATCCCTCCCTCTAGATGTAAATTAAGAATAACTCTAGAGTTTTATATCCGTATAAAGGGACCGTGATTTTTTGTTATGTTTTATATAATAATTATTAAATGAACCCCGTACATGCATATCTTTTTTAAAAAACTCATAAGGCTAAACATTCAGACAACCAGCAACTGTGTTGTTTAGAAAGGCTCCCATTTCCCTTCCATTATTTGTTCTAAAATAGCTGATCCAATAAATAAAGGAATTGCCGACCAGTTCCAGGTGTTCAAAAATAAAGTGCCCTTTAGTTTAAGTACAATACTTTACAAATTAGCCTTCGGCAAAAGGAAAGTTTGGTATCTTACTCCTATTGTTCAACAATGAAAAAAAGGCTTCCGTAGAAACCTTATAACCTATTTATTTAAGTTGACATCTTATTTACACACATTTATAAATTGTCCAATCAAATAGACTGGCTCTGTTATAGAATATTAAAAAGCAGAGGAGTGATTATTTGAAGTTATCGGAGATAAAAGGATCTTATGAATTGATCGCTGGTTTGGGCAGCTGGTGCGGACCTGCCCTCCATACAAAGAGGTATGATTTAAGAAGGAATTCATTTCCTTTGGATTGGGTTCAATCTGCTTTCCTCCCTGAAGTAAATAGATTATTAAAGAATAAATTTGAGGGATATATGGAGTTAGAAAATATGCATGAGAAAGATATACTCGCTCATTTTGTTGATGAAGGAAATGTTGTTCTTGAACCAGGGGGTACTCAACCATCAAAAGCACATTTTATTCATGATAGCCACTATAAGATAGATTCCGTCCATGATTTTCCGAAGATACCAAATCAAGATTGGACAGTTCAATATCCAGCATTTAAAAATAAGCTGAATCACCGCATCCAAAATTTCCTTACAAAAATCCAGCAAAGTAAAAATACATTATTCATCAGATATGAGTGGTCAACGGCGAACTATGAAGATATTATCGAATTACAATCTATTTTATCTCAACTTACAACGGGTAAGTTTACCCTGTTGATCATGCAGCCAGTAGATGGTGGTTTAACAGAAGTTAAAGATATGAACTGGCCCCATGATGGGATTTGCTTTGTACATGTTCCTCGCAGTAATCCCAGTGATAATGCCATTTGGGATCATGTTTTACAAGGAATAACTTTAACGAATTAAACATAAAGGCAGGGTTTCCTGGCTTTTTTTTTAGGCTGTTCTCCCATACTTTGTTGCGATTTACCAGGTAGTGAGTTGTGGTTGATTTCCCCTCCAGGTGCTCCAATCAACCTTAAATAGTTTCGTTTTAAAAACAACAATCTTTACGAAAAGAGCCTTTTTTTATTAAATAATTTCGAATTCCTATGCAAAATGAAAAGTTCCTTTCCTCATCGTGCACACTGAAAATTAATGGCTATTGCACCCAATTAATTTAAGAATTTATAACGATCGTGTTTTATATGCTGATATTGCAGTAGAGGAAAAGTGCTGAGGAGCCCTAATAAAAAGCTGGACAGTTCCTGGTTACAGGAAAGCAAGACCGCTGTATGGATGTTTAAAAAATTGGCCCAGAGCACAATAATATAGGCAACGTATGTATGTCTTTATTCCGCCAAAGGAGGAGTATCCATTTGAAGATTTCTTCAATATCATTCATAGAACCTCCCGTTTATCATGAATTCCCTCCCCTCTATGAAGGTTTAGGGCTGCCTGAGTTATCTTCATTCATTCAGCAGCGATTTGAATTTGCATATACCTTGGGGAAAGCCGAAAGAACGGGGCTTGCTAGCATCCGCTTTAATAAACGCCAGGGAGATTTCGAAGTACATATTCCTGATAAGATGCCAGGAGTGGGACCAATGAAGCTTCGGGAATTAAAGGGGTTGTTACTGGAGAAAACCAAAGCAGCATTCATCGAAAATATTGAATCCGAACCCAAAAAAAGAAAGGTCTACTACGCCGAATTTCGTCGCCCTCGGAAAGATGCTGAATAAGTGTGCTATCCGACAAGGAGCTATCATTGTTGTCTTGTTGAATTTGTTTTATAAAGAAAGATTGTACATTAACTTCCCCTCTAAAAAAAAGGTTGCCGCAGCAACCTCCCTTGTTTTAATAATCCTCCTTATTTTCATTATCCAAATCATCATCAAGAAAAGACTTTTTACCTTCCTTCACTCCATACTTTTTTTCTAGAAATTCACCTAAATTCGAATGGTTAATTCCTCTTCTCACCGCTGTTTCAATAACTATATAGAGAATGAATACCCCAACAATATAAAATATTATAGCCTTCACTAAAAATCCCCCAAACAACAACTCATTTCCCCCTTTATTTTACCAAAAAAACCTTGTTGGAGTGCCCGAATATTGCCTAAAAAAAAGGAGCTGCTAATCAGCTCCTTGAAATGAAATAACGGCCTAACCTCCTGTATAAACACTTTCACATGTTCCAGGCTTTGGTTCATAATAACAATGATTTTTAAATTGACCGGCAAAAGGTTGATCGTACCAAGTCGGTGGGCATGGAGCATATGGATTAAAATACCAAAGCGCATATTTCCCTGGGTGTTGCCTCCAATAATCCAAATTCTGTTTTGCTAATCTTTTTTCAGCAGTTCTCGCTCTTTGATAAAATACATTCCCTTTTTGAACAGCTTCAAAAGAATAATTTCCTCCTTGTACATGATAAATGACTTGTGGAATTGTTCTTAACTCTTTAAAGTCTAAACAATTTGCCTTAAGGCGATTAACAATTACATTTCCAACATACAACATTCCTTGCAGTCCTTCACCTTCGGCTTCAGCTCTCATCATCCTTGCCATTAAATCCACGTCTGAACTTCGATAACTTACTCTTGGCATTTTTTCACCCCAAATATATCGTATGAAAAACAGCCTGCACTAATGTCATCATTTGTGAAAATGACACTCTCCTTCAGTAGAGGCTTTAATGTAGGTTGTATTAAACTCGTTTAGTAACACCGAGAAAATGGGTGTCTTAATGGAATGAAATCAAGATCCTATATGCTAGTCAGAGAAGGATTTTTTTTGCACACAAGGTTGCCGAAGGAATCTAAATAACAAATTCCCCCCAACAAAATCTCGGGGGTTTTTCTTTTGAATAAAATTTTCCGATTGACTTTATGAAAAAAATAAAATAAAATTCTAAGTACTTCATTTAAACTACTCTAACTCGAGTACTTAAAATTGAGTAATATACTTTAAAACAAAAGGATGGATTCAACATATGAAATTTACTGCATTCTTAAAAACACGAGGTGCAACAGCAGCAATCTTTATGGGGATTTTCTATGCAGTTGCCATGCTAGGCATCTTCTTGCCTGGGTATACAGCCATTCCAGGAAATGTCGATAAATTACCTATCGCCATCATCAATGATGATGCTGGTAAAAATGGGGCAATGATCGCCAAAAATTTACAAGAAAATTTACCCTTTAAAGAAATCGAGACGGATATATCAAATAAACAAGCCTTAAAAGATTTGGAGCACAATGATTTAGCATTAGTCGTACACATCCCAAAAACTTTCTCTGAAAATATTCAAAAAGGTGAAGCGTCATCAAGCATCGACTTTACAATCAATGAGGCAGGGGCAACAGTCGTTTCTTCTACCATGAATTCTGTCGTAACTGAAATTAACAATCAGTTAAGCACACAATTCTCGCAACAAACAGCTCAGGGCGTATTGATGAACTTTAATGTACCAGAAAAGCAAGCTGCTGAATTAGCGGAAAAGATTGAGAAATCCTATGTAGGAAATGTCGTTACAATCAACGAAATACCTGATGGCATGAATCATAATATGCTGCCGATGTTCTTAACAATGGCCGGTTATGTAGGGGCAATGATCGGGGCCATGCAATTGGTAGGTGCATTTAGAGCCAGCCGGGGAAAAGCAAGCAAAACACGGTTATTCGCTTATGTGCAAATGGCTGCATTATTGATTGCCGTGGTTTCATCAATCATCGCTGTAGGTGTAGCCTATTTAATTGACAAGCCAAGCGGTGACCTATTCTTCGGTATAGTAGGTCAACAAATACTGAATTATATGGTATGTTTTAATTTCACCGCGATTTTAATCTTCTTATTTGGTGAAGGCGGCATGATTTTAAACTTACCGATTTTATTAATGCAAACAATAGCGAATGGTGCCACCATCACACGTGATATGATGCACGCACCATATGAATGGATGAGCCACATTTCACCGATGTATTACTCGGTGCAAGCATACTTTGCAAACCTATTTGGCAGCATCAGTCCAAGTCCGTATATTTGGTCAATGGCTGCGGTAGGTGCCGCTGCGATGTTAATTAACATGGCTATTGTCGCGTTTTTACACAAACCGATGCCAGTACAAGTTTCTGAAACAGAAGTTGAAAAGAAAGCGGCGGAAATCACAGCTTAGGTTTTGCTACAATAAGGAGATAATACTTCTTAAAGGAGCGTAGAAAATGTCTATTCAAATTTTTATATTGAGCAAGCTGATGGAGGATAAAAATTATCCTTATAAATTAAAAAAGCAGCTTTCAGAACCCATACCATTGGATCGCCTGGGCGGATTAACGGAAAGTAAACTGTACTACCATTTTGAATCATTGGTGAAACAAGGTTTAGTCGAGCCGGTTGAAGTGATAAAAGAAGAACATCGGCCTGATAAACAGGTATTTGCGATTACGGATAAAGGTCGCGAAGAACTACCAAAAAAAATCTATAAATTATTTGAAAATGCGGATGAAATCAAGGATATGATTGTCGGTTTAGCCAACATCAAGTATGTGGACCGGGATAAAGTAGTAGATATATTAGAAAGAAAAGTAAAGTCCATCAAGGCTATTTGGGAGCAGCTTGAGAATTTCGAGCCAGAACCTAAAGGCAACGAGAATATTCGTGAATTTTTAGAGGGTTATTTTTCGACCAGGACAGATCACACAATATCTTGGTTTGAAGAGTTAATCAAAAGGATTAAGACAAAGGAATTGTGAGTTTACTTGCAGGCAAATTCGAGTTGATTTCAGAAATCCGCTCCCTTTCCGCCGACTGTCTACAAAGCCTCCTCGACGCAAGCGTCTGCGGGGTCTCGGCTAGCCGGTTATTCGGCGGAGTGTCGCATATTTCTTCCATCCAATGAAGAGTACAGGAGAAAAATTTAAAGAATAAACTAAACTTGGTTCGGAATAGACCAGCCTGCAGTTTTTATTTAAAAAAACGTTCCAGTTGATTTCAGAAATCCGTTCCCTTTCCGCCGACTGTCTGCCAAGCCTCCTCGACGCAAGCGTCTGTGGGGTCTCGGCTAGCCAGTTATTCGGCAGGAGTGTCGCATATTTCTTCCATCCAATAAGGAGTACAGGAGAAAAATTCAAAGAATAAACTAAACTTGGTTCGGAATAGACCAGCCTGCAGTTTTTATTTAAAAAAACGTTCCAGTTGATTGGAACGTAAGGTACGAGACTCCTGCGGGAAAAGCGTGGCCAAGGGAGACCCCGCAGGCCTTGCCGAGGGCGGACCGCCCGCGGAAAGCGAGTGCCCTCCGTTCCAATCAACGATCAGATTTACTCCCCCTCAAAACGTTCGAGTTGATTTCAGAAACCCGCTCCCTTTCCGCCGACTGTCTGCCAAGCCTCCTCGACGCAAGCGTCTGCGGGGTCTCGGCTAGCCGGTTATTCGGCGGAGTGTCGCATATTTCCTCCATCCAATGAGGGCTTCTTCTCTAAAAAAAAGTAGGATAAAATACGGGAACGTCCGATTTGGACGTTCCCGTTCTTTTTCATTAAAGCTCCCTATAATCAAATCATTGTAAGCTAATGAAGCATTTTTAAAAGCTGCGTTTCTCTGGCCAAGCTCCTTGCATTTTACTAAGGAATACAATTTGCCCAATATGATATGCGTCGTGCATGGCTAAACTCTTCAATTCAAGCACTAATGAATTATCTTCTCCCGGGACCTGTCTATACAAATCTTCGTGTTCTGATTTTGCTAGTACTTTTCCAAGTTCGCGATGAACATAAAAGTATTCTTGTTTTGTTTCTTTCCAATTTTCTAACGTCTCAGTTGGTAATCGAAATGTAGAGTCATTATTTTCTGCCTGTGGTTCATTCTCTGTTTCACCAAGAAACCGCATCAGAAATCTCTTTTCATAGAAAAGTAAATGACAAACTAATTCCCAAATGGAATTCATTGCCCCATCAGCTGGTTTCCAAATTGCCTGTTCAAAAGTAATATCCTCTAGCACTTTTTCAAGTGGTGGAAACCAGTCTTCTTCATCTAAGCAGCTTGCCCATTGTTGTAATAAAAGGGTCTTTACATCCATTTTCCATTCCCTCCAATTTAATCCCTTTAATAGATAATCCCTTTGGTCAACATTCATTTGCGACGTGTTTTAGATAACTAGCCAAGGTGTCATGCCAATTCCTTGTTCAATTAAACTGGCCCTTCAACGGAACAATGAACGTTCCGTTATTTGGAAAATTCTGATAATATCAGTTTATCATAAGTTGTGTTGACTGAGAAAGAACAACTGACCATTTTAGTAATCGTAAAGTTATCTTTTATATGTTTAATGGGACTTTACCAATTTCAGGGTATTGGAAGAAACTTAGATTTTAGGCGCGAGACTCCTGCGGGAGAAGCGTGTCCAGGGGGAGACCCCACAGGCGCATAGGCGCCGAGGAGGCTTCCCGGACCGCCCGCGGAAAGCGAGTGCCCTACGTTCCAATCAACGAATCACTGTACAGACCCTCACAGACTTAATCGGAATGAGCAGATAAGTAGTCCGATTTGATCGTTTTTAGAGCATGAACTTTTTGAACGTATCATCCACTTAGTCCATACCAAAAATTTTCCCATATATTTTGAATTCTAGGTTCCATATTCTCTTTACCATAATAAGAAAATTCCATGAATATCCCATCGATCAAACAAAAATAGGACATGATTAAGTTCTCGATTTTCCCTTGGCGTATTTCTTTTTTGTCTATTCCTTCGACAAAGATAGCATGTAAGATAGCGGAAAATGATTCTTCAGATCTAAGGAAACTTTCATTTAAGATGTGCTTCAAATGCTCCGGCGGGAAAATCATTGCCCTCTTTAAAAATGTTGCTTTATCTTCATGGTTTTTATAATAGTTACAAGTATCTAGAAGGATGTGCTTTAGCTTTTCTTCAGAAGAGAGGGTATTTATCTCTTCGACAAATTGTTCGACCTGGTGTATATGCTCTTCCAGGATTTCTTCAAACAGACACAAGAATAGGTCATCCTTATTTTTGAAATGGTTATAGATTGAGGGTTTTTGTATACCTACCCTCTTGGCAATTTCAGATAAAGCAGTTCCCTCGTATCCGTACTTGGTAAAAAGTGATAAGGAAATGTTTTTTATTTCATTTTTTGTCATAATGAGCCTCCAAACTATCCAACGTCAGTTAATTTCATTATAAACTCATTTCCTTTTTTAAACTAAATATTTAACACCTTGGAACATGGTTCTTTCTCTAAAAGATAAGAATTAGAATATGCTTGATAAAGAAGTTTCTTCGCTTTTATACACAACTTTCCCATCGTTTATTGTTAGTTCCACTTTAGTTTCGAGCACTTCACTTTCTGGAATATCAAATAGATTTCTGTCTAAAACCACAAGGTCAGCAAGTTTCCCCTCTTCTAATGTACCTAGCTCGTGCTCCCTGAAACATCCATGGGCTGAGCCATAGGTATATGCTTGCAATGCCTCTGCCAAAGTGAGTTTTTGTCCAGGATGCCATGTGTTTTGTGGATCTCCGCTACTATCCACTCTAGTAATCGCAGTATATATTTGCCGCATTGGATTTAATGAGATGGAAACCGGAAAGTCTGTTCCTAAAGCTAAAGATGCACCTGTATTTAATAGCGACTTCGTCAGGAACACATTTTTTTCCCTTTCAGGACCTATTATTGAAGTATATACCTCTCTTGATGAAGCAGCCATGTGATCAGGCTGCATCGAGGCAATGACCCCCAGTTTTGAAAAACGTTCAATGTCATCCGAATCAATTACTTCAATATGCTCGATTGTATGCCTTGAGTCTCTTTTTCCATTCTTGCGTACAGCTTCTTCAAAAGCGTCTAAAGCTAAACGAATTGCCGCATCTCCAATAGCGTGAAACCTGATTCTAAATCCGAGTTCATCCGCTTTAACAACTCGATCGATCAAAACTTCTGGATCTAGAGCTGGATGACCGCAAATATCCAATTGATCGGAGTAAGGTTTCAGGAAGTAAGCGGTATGGCCCGTGACTGTTCCATCAACGAATTGCTTTAATCCTGAGAATTGCAGTTTCTTTGATACATATTTATTTCTCAGTATTTGAGCTTTGTCCAAATTGCCATCCAATTCAGGAGTGATATGAAATCTAGTCGTTAATTCTCCTTGCTTATCCAATTTCTCAAAAAGATCATAGTCTTGAAGGAAGTCATCTATTGGCGCAAACAAATCGTTTACAGAAGTAATTCCATATTGCGATAACAATCGTAAAAACTCTTTTAATATCGTTTCTTTTTTATTTTGTGTTAACCGTAATGCCTCTTTTAAAACGATTTGCTGGGCTTCTTCATATAAAATTCCAGTAAGTAAACCATTCTTATCTCTTTCATAGCGACCAAAATCCGGATCACGTATTTCCTCAGTAACTCCTGCTAATTCCATGGCCTTACTGTTCACCCATGTATAATGACCTTCAGCATGAAAAAGAACGACAGGACGATCTGGAATGACAGCGTCAAGAATTCTATAATGGGGCTCTTGTTTATCATGCCAATAACCTGCATCCCATTGCATGCCGATAATCCATCCTTCCTCAGGACATTCTTTAGAAAACTCCAGTACTTTTGCAGCCACTTCTTTAGCTGACCTGGCTTCAAATAAATTAATACTAGTTAAACTTAGTGCACTGAACATAATGTGGAGATGAAAATCATGAAATCCAGGCATAATCAATTGATTTCCATAGTTAAATACTTTTGTACCACTTCCTATAAAAGGTTCAATCTCTGCTTTTGATCCTACACTCAAAATTTTGTCACCTAAGATAGCTATTGCCCCAGACGTTGGCTCATGTGTAAGCCCTGTGAAAATAGCATCACTGGAAAGGACAATATCCGCTTTTTTAATAGTCATGGAGTTTACCTCTTTTCATTCAAAATAATAAAACAGGAACTGATCATTGCACGAGTTTCACATCGAATTCTTCTTTTTGCTCTGCAAAATTCAGTTCAGGAGGACGTTCCTTAAACATTTTTGTTAAGTACAATAAGTAAATGAACCCTACTGTCATCCATGTGATTCCTAATACTAATGAATGGATATCCAACTTTGTCATAAACCATATAGTTATGCCGGTGCCTATTAAGGGAAGAAGGAAATATAAAATGATACTTTTAGGAGATCTCTGCTTCTGTCTCACAAAATAATGGATAAGCACTGCAAGATTAACGAAAGTAAAAGCAAACAGTGCCCCAAAATTAATGAAAGAGGTAGCCGTTGCGATATCCAAAAATACGGCGCTCATTGCAATACAAGCTATGATCAAGATATTGAATATGGGCGTTTGAAATTTTGGGGAAACATATCCGAAAATCCGCTTAGGCAGAACATTATCTCTCCCCATTGCATATAAAATCCGGGCTCCGCTGCCTCCTGAAGCTATCGCAGAAGCAGTAGCGGATGTCACTACGACAGAAACAAACAAACTATTCAGAAAATTACCCCCGGTATAAATCATGATATCGACTATAGCTGTATCAGGGTTCTTAAAAGCATTGAAATTCGGGAAAATCGATTGTGCAAAATAGGTAGCTGCAACAAATAATAACCCTCCGATCAATGTCGTAGCATAAATAGCTTTAGGAAGTGTTTTTTTCGGATTTTTGGTCTCTTCTGCAAGTGTAGTAACCGCATCAAACCCAAGAAAACTAAAACATAATAAAGGTACAATCGAAAGCAGATTATTAATATTCACGTCTGGACTAAAAAAAGGATCTTTAGAAAACAACTCCCCTGTGCCTTTTCCTGATAAAAGTCCATTTATGCAAAGCAGGCTGAAGATCATGATAAAAAGAAATTGAAATATCACCAAAAAGGTATTCACATTTGCAGCGACCTTAATTCCTAAAATATTAATCGTTGTCACAGCAATGATAAAAGAAATGATAACGGCAACGATAGGAATACCAGGGAAGTAAGCATTCACCATAACCCCAAAAAGTAAAGCGCTGATCATAGGACTGAATAGATAATCCAATAAAATCACCCATCCTACCAGGAAACCAAGGTGTGAATTGATACCTTTCTGCACAAAGGTATAAGCTGACCCGGTAGTGGGATATACCTGAACCATTTTTGCGTAACTATATGAAGTGAATAGCATGACAATTAACGCGATTATGTATGCTGTCGGAATCATTCCATGGGTACGATCAATAGCGATGCCATATGTGCTAAAGACTGTCACAGGCGCCATAAAGGAAAGTCCAAATACAATTACATATCTTGTATTCAGTGAACGCTTAAGCTCGGGTAATCCTTTCATCGCAAAGAGCTGCCTCCTTTATTAAATAAATGGGCTGTTTTTAAGTTGAAGTGATTTAATTATCTTCTTTCGCACCTAATGCTGCCAGGCTGGCAAATTCATGTACAAGTGTTGCCGCTAAAAGTGAAGTGATTTGACTTGGATCATATGAAGGCAGCACTTCAACAACGTCATATCCTATAAAGTTAAATCCAGTTAGGGAACGTATCATTTTTAATGTATCATAGCTGCTAAAACCACCAATTTCAGGTGTACCTGTTCCTGGGGCAAAAGAAGGATCAACGAAATCTATATCAAATGTCAAGAAACAAGGGGTGTTACCAATCGTTTTTCTAATCTCTTTCAAAACATCTTCAAATCCACGATTGGAAAGTTCACCAGTTGTAATCAGGCGATAACCTAAATCGAGGCTTGCCTGTAAATCTCCAGAGTGGTTTAGCGTGCCGCGGATTCCTATTTGAAACACTTTATCTTCCTGCAGTAAACCTTCTTCGTGGGCACGAATGAAAGGAGATCCGTGCCAATATTTTTCCTCATAATATGTATCCCAGGTATCTGTATGGGAATCAAAATGAATCATGGCTACTGGTCCATATACCTTTGCCGCAGCTCGTAAACTAGCTAAAGTAACAGAATGGTCTCCCCCTAATCCAATCGGTATGACCCCTTTGGACATCAATTCATGAATGGATTCCTTCATTAGCTCATAGCTTCGATGAATATTATGGGGAATAACAGGGATATCGCCAATATCAATGGCGTTCATTTGTTCAAAAGGATATACATTATGAATCGGATGATAGGGAAACAGGGTCATGGATGATTGGCGAATGGCTTGGGGAGCAAACCTGGCTCCTACCCGAAAAGACGCTGCTGTATCAAAAGGCATACCTACAATTGCCAGCTTTGCATCATGCTTTTGAGAAGGTAAACGCATAAAAGTCCCTGTTGTACAAAACTCTGGCTTTACATCTGGTGTAAGTGGATATTTCATAATTATCATCTCCTGGTTTTAAAAGTCTTTTGATATGATTTACAAATACAATGTGTAATCGCTTACAAACCATGATTCATTGAATTACTTTTTATGTCTAACACCTACTTTTTCGCACTATATTAACTAACGGTAGTTAGTATTAAACCAAATATAAACACAATTGTTAAAAAAGTCAAACTATTTTTCAAGTCGATTTGTCTAAAAAAATGTTCAGTGATTCCGGAAATACGCTCCCTTTCCGCGGACTGCCTGCCAAGCCTCCTCGACACAAGCGACTGTGGGGTCTCGACTAGCCAGTATTTCGGCAGGAGTGTCGCAAATTTCCTCCATCCATTAAGGATTACTGTAAAAAACC